>NZ_KE384547.1:0-166480 GCF_000426625.1 Psychrilyobacter atlanticus DSM 19335
TGTCCAATATTCCCCACTGCTGCCTCCCGTAGGAGTAAGGGCCGTGTCTCAGTCCCCTTGTGGCCGTTCACCCTCTCAGGCCGGCTATCCATCGTCGGCTTGGTAGGCCATTACCCTACCAACTACCTAATGGAACGCAAAGTTCTCCTTCAGCGCATATAGCTTTCATAAGTCCTTGATGCCAAGGTCTCATAATATCCGGTATTAGCTAACCTTTCGATTAGTTGTCCCAGTCTGAAGGGCAAATTCTTTACGCGTTACTCACCCGTCCGCCACCGTACTATCTTCCGAAGAAGAATTCCAGTCGACTTGCATGTGTTAAGCATTCTGTCAGCGTTCATCCTGAGCCAGGATCAAACTCTACATTCAAATTTATATCCTAACTTCATAAATGAAGTTTAGCTATCTATTAAAAGATAATTTTTTTTATAGTGGTTCATTCCACTGTACACCTTAATCGATTGTTTAAAACAAAGTTTTAAACGACAATTGAGTTTTTAATTTACACTTTCTTTCTCTATTTAATTGCTAATGTCCTATTAAATGTCTCGCTTCAAGTCGCTTTCGCTTTCTCTCGCGGACAAGAAGAAGTATACCGTGTTTACAAGTTTCCGTCAACACTTTTTTTGTTTTTTTATTGTGTTTTTTCAAAACATTTTCCAAAACAGCACCCAAAAACCACCCATACCTTCTAAAACAACTTAATTTATTGATATACAGCCGATAAAACACATGTGTTATGCCCCATAAAAAATATTAAAAAACTTTTTTGTTTCTCTACTACCAAATAACCCCAATGTTATTCAGTGGTAGAGAATTATATATATATATAATTAAAGCGCCCCTTTATAACAATTGAAAGTCTTTCATACTGTATGAGGTCAATATTTATAATTTTTCTAAGATAACCTTTACTCCATTCCAGGCTAATGTGGCACATTTTACCCTTCCCGGCATATTAGATATGTTCTCTAATAATCCGGCATCTTCTAATTCTTCCTTGTCATCTTCACTAATCTTCTCTTGTTTTATCATTTTTAGAAAATTATCTACTATCCTTTTCCCATCTTCTATATCTCTTCCGATTATTAAATCGAATAATATAGACGCTGAAGCTGTAGATATAGCACACCCTACTCCTACAAATCCACCATCTACTATTTTATTTCCTTCAATTTTTAATTGAATCGTAAAATCATCCCCACAATTTGGATTATGACCCCTCTCTGTATAATCAGGATTCTCTAACTCTCTTTTATTATGTCCGCTCTTATTGTGATCCATAATAACTTCAGTATAAATTTTATCTAAATCCATTTTATCCCCTCCTATCTGAAGTAACTATTTACTTTTTCTAATCCTTCCACTAATTTATCTATATCGTCAAAAGTATTGTAGATTGAAAAACTTGCTCTACAGCAAGATGGAATCTCCAAATACTTCATTAGCGGCTGAGTACAATGATGCCCTGTCCTGATGGCTATATTTTGCAAATCCAATACCTGAGCTACATCATGAGGGTGCACTCCCTCTATATTAAACGCAATAACTGGTGTTTTATGAGGAGCCTCCTCACAATATAACTTTACCCCTTCTAAATCTTTTAATTTTTCTATAGCATAGTTTAAAATTTCACCCTCATAAGAACGGATATTCTCTAATCCAATCTCCTCTATGAAATCAATTGCAGCACTTAACCCTACAACCCCTTCTACATTTTGAGTTCCACCTTCAAATTTTTGAAAATCAGTTCGATAAGTAGAACCCTTTCTTTCTACAAACTCAATCATATCTCCACCAAATAAAAATGGCTTCATTTTTTCTATGATTTCTTTCCTAACATATAATCCGCCAATTCCCATGGGCCCAAACATCTTATGCCCTGAAAAAACTAAAAAATCAATATCCAACTCTTTTACATCTATTTTTATATGAGATATTGTCTGAGCTGCATCTAATATTACCTTAGCTTCTGTTTTTTCTCTCACCAAAGATACTAGATCTTTAATAGGGTGAATTACTCCTGTAGCGTTCACCCCATGAGATATAGTTACTAACTTTGTGTTTCCATTTAATTTTTCTGATAGATCTTCCAAATCTAAATCTCCATCAGCTTTTAAATCTATATACTTTAATTTACACCCCAGCTTCTTCGCTACTTCCTGCCAAGGAACTAAATTACTGTGATGAGAACTGATTCCTACTAAGATCTCGTCGCCTTCTCTTAATTCATTTAATCCATATGAATAAGCCAGTAAATTTAAAGATTCGGTAGTTCCTTTGGTAAATATAATTTCACCACTTTGAGCATTTATAAAGTCAGCCACCTTTTTCTTACCTTCTAAAAATAAGTTTGTAGATTTAATTCCTAATTTATATCCACCTCTGTTTGGATTTGCATTATGATTTACATTATAGTTCCACACTGCCTCTAAAACAGATTTTGGTTTTTGAGAAGTTGCCGCTGTATCTAGGTATACCAATTCTTCATTATTTTCAAATATAGGAAATAATTCTTTATAATTCATATCTTCACCTCTATATTCTTTCTTCTATTATTTTTAAAACTTTATCTCTAAGCTTCATATCTTTAATCTTTTCCACTATTGGTTTAAACGACGAACTTACCACTAATTTCTTTGCTTCCTTCTCGCTCATTCCTCTGCTCATAAGATAAAATAATTTATTTTCATTTAATTGACCTGCACTGGCTGAATGTTCCCCTATCACGTCGTCTTCATCACAAAATAAAGTTGGAATTGAATCAGCTTTTACACCTTTATTTAAAAGAAGTGCATATTCCTCCTCTTTACCTTTAGATTTACCAGAACCTCTCTCAAAATAAAGGTTTCCTCTAAATACTTTTGTCGCCTTATCTTTGACTACTCCCCTACCCTCTATGACCGACTCACTTCTTCTGCCTCTATGGTAAGTTGAATACTCTAAATCCACTTTCTTTTCCTTGTCTGCTAAATAAAGAGAATAAGTTTTTGATTCAGCATTATCCCCCTCTAAATATACCTTTGAACTAGAAGAAACAACCTTCCCTCCTAATTCTATATGATATTGTTTTACTTGGGCATCCCTTTCAGTCTTCACTATTACAGAGTTAAAAGATTTAGTACAATCACATGCTCTTTGCAGGTAGATTATATTTACTTGAGAGTTTTCTTTTGCCAACACTCTGTGAAGAGAATTTCTCACTGCCTCTTTATCTCCCCCGGAATAATCGAACACTACATTTAAAACACTGTCTCTTTCTGCAATCAACAGGTTGTTATCCAACAACAAATTATTCTCTTTATCCAAGTCATAGTTGACATAAACTTCCTTAGTTTCAGATTTTTTACTCTCTAAAAAAACACCTGTATTAAAAAATATATCTGTCAAATTAGCCAAATAACTTTCATTTTTTTCCCATTTTATACTTTGTAATTCTCCTAATTTTTTCTCTATTGGACTCAGTGTTCGAGAGGTATCTCCCAGTTTAATATTCTCAAAGTTTTTATATTCTGCCGGCAATGAAAACTCATACCCAATTCTTTTAAAACTAGGAAGACCCATATCTTTATTTTTTTCAAGCTGGTCCAATCTATAATTAGTAACATCCTGTTTTTCATTTAAATTTCTAATTTTTTCTATTTTATACATAATTTTCACCCTATAGTCCCTTCTAATTCTAATTGGATAAGATGGTTCAGTTCTACCGCATATTCCAAAGGTAACTCCTTCGAAATTGGCTCAACAAATCCTCTTACTACCATAGCTTTGGCTTCCTCTTCATCGATACCCCTGCTCATCAGATAAAATATGGTTTCATCGCTTATCCTTCCGATCTTAGCTTCATGCCCTATATCTACCTGATCATTTAATAATTCTATTGTAGGTACAGTATCGGATTTTGATATATTGTCCAGCATCAACGATTCACAGTTTACCGTTGCTTTAACAGAGTGAGCATTAGGAGCTACTTTTAACAACCCCCTATAAAATGCTGTACCTCCATTCTTTGAAATAGACTTAGAGTTCACTATAGAGGTTGTATAAGGAGCTGCATGGACTACCTTGGCACCAGTATCTAGATACTGGCCTGTAGAAGCAAAACTTATACCTGTAAATTCACACCTGGCTCTCTCTCCTCTTAAGATACTCATTGGATATAGCATGGAAACCTTTGAGCCAAACGAACCAGAAACCCATTCAATAGTTCCATCTTCATCTACTACACATCTTTTTGTGTTCAGGTTATACATATTTCTAGACCAATTCTCAATAGTCGAATACCTTAGTTTAGCTCCTTTTTTTACAAACAACTCTACTGCTCCAGCATGAAGTGCCTGCTCGGTATGCTTCGGTGCTGAACAGCCTTCTATAAAGTGAAGGCTGGCTCCTTCTTCTACTATTATCATTGTATGTTCAAATTGACCTGCACCCTTAGCATTTAATCTAAAGTATGATTGCAATGGTAGTTCCACATGAACACCCTTTGGCACATATACAAATGATCCTCCCGACCACACTGCTCCGTGAAGGGCTGAAAATTTATGATCATTAGGAGTTATCAGTTTCATGAAGTATTTTTTCACTATCTCTTCATGTTCTTTTACAGCTGTTTCTATGTCTGTATAGATTACTCCTAATTTTTCCAACTCTTTATTTACTTTATGATATACAACTTCTGAGTCATATTGAGCTCCTACTCCTGCTAGAGATGCTTTTTCAGCTTCCTGTATTCCTAATCTATCAAAGGTATTTTTCATATCACTGGGTACTTCTTCCCAGGATTCATTTAGTTCTGTATTGGGTTTTACATAGTGAATTATCCCATCTATATCCAGCTCTGAAAGATCTGCTCCCCAAGTTGGTATAGGTTTTTTTTTGTAAATTCTTAGTGATTTTAATCTGAGATCCAGCATCCACTGAGGTTCTTTTTTCTCTTTTGACATCTCCACTACAATCTCTTCAGTTAACCCTTTTTTACTCTTATAACTGTGATTTTCTTTATCTATAACATCATATATTCCTCTATCTACATCTTCTACATGCGTTCTTGTTTCCATTTTTTCCACCCCTAAAATGCCCTTTTTATTTCTTCAAAACCATTTTTTTCAATCTCATGAGCCAACTCAATCCCACCAGATTTTACAATTCTCCCATCATGTAATATGTGCACATGATCAGGCTTTAAGTATTGAAGGACCTTGTTGTAATGAGTGATTACTATAATTGCATTATTTTCATTTTTTAACTTTTCTACACCTTCATATACGATCCTGACCGCATCTATATCCAGACCCGAATCTGTTTCATCCAGGATAGCCACCTTTGGTTCTAAAACAGCCATTTGAAGAATTTCATTTTTCTTTTTCTCTCCCCCGGAAAATCCTACATTCAAATGCCTGTCTCCATAAGATTTATTTATATGCAGTTCTTCCATCATTGTATGTAATTTTTTTCTAAACCCTGTTATTGATTGTCTTTTTCCTGTTATTGCACCCTTTGAGGCTCTCAAAAAATCTTCCACTGTCAGTCCAGGGATCTCCTCCGGATATTGAAACGAAAGAAATATTCCAGCTTTAGCTTTTTCATCTGCTTTTGAATCTTTAATACTTTCACCCTCTAAATAGATCTCTCCCCCTGCCATAATATGTTTAGGGTGTCCTGCTAAAATATTTCCTAAAGTTGATTTCCCTGCTCCATTAGGTCCCATTATTAGGTGCACTTCACCTTTATTTATCTTTAGGTCTACACCTTTTAATATTTCTTTATCTTCTACCTTTGATTTTAATCCTTTTATCTCCAATAATGTTGACATTTTATACCTCCATATTCTTTACTTCTGTATTCAAGAATTATTATAGTATTCTTTAGTAACTGTGTCAACTTTTATTTGAATTTTTATTTCTAAGCTCCCATTTTAAAAATGTTAGTTTTTACATACAAAAAACCACTAAGCCATGACAATCTCATAGTTCAGTGGTTTTTAGATTTTTTTACTTATTTATATTAGAGCTTTAGATTTTTTTATTTTTCCCGTACCTATGTCATACATAACCCCTGTCAAAATAAGGGTACATCCTAATATTTTTTTCATCGGTAGATTCCCAGTCATAATATACTCCATTATATTTCCCGTAACTAACTGCCCCACCATTATGAATAATGTAGCATATACCACTGTCATCCTGGGAATAGCATAGTTACACATAGATAATATTAGGATTCCTAAGATACCTCCTCCAAACATCCAAAGGTGTCCATCAAAGATTTTTTCTGCCCCTTCTTTAAAATTAGTTATATTAAAAATATAAAATATTCCCATGAGCAGACTTCCTGTAAAGAAATTATAAAATATTCCATTTAATTTTCCCAGTCTGCACGAAAGAATTGAATTCATCATCATCTGAAATATAATTATCCCGCCTATCAAAAACGCCATTAAATAATACACTTCCCACCCCTTTTCATATTCAATCAATAATTTTTATACAACCATACATATCCCTATAAAAACAAATATAAATCCTATAACTTTATGCCTTCCTATCTTATTTTTTTCTCGATTAAATAACCCATAATGATCTATCAATGTCGAAAAAAAAACCTGTCCCGTCAAACCTAAAGCTATCGTATTCGAAATACCTATATTTTTAAATGTAGCCACATTACAGGCAACTACAGCTACCCCTAAAAAACCTGTAAAATAAAAATATAAAGGCAGTTCCTTAGAATATCTAATTTTTTCTCCTTTGAGTAAAATCCCTAGACAAATCACAATAAGTCCCGTAAAATGTATTAAAAAAACAGACATATTATTCCCAACCAGATTTGCTAAACTTCCATTTATTCCTAACATTATTGCTATCAGCATCCCTGATACAAGTACCATAAATCCTTCCATTATTATCCCCCCTTTACATAAGTTTAACAATTCTCAGTAAGTTTCAAGCGGACAATTGTCCCCAAGGAGATCTCTATGAAAAAAATCTATGACATAGAAAAATTAAAATTATATATTAAAGAAGTTAATATATCTCATATGCTCAAGCCAAATGCTATAGATCATCTCGAACTCCATTTTTTCGAACGAGGTGAATCTATATATTTTACTCAGGATAAGTGTGAATATCTTCATATATTGGTTTATGGAAAAACCAAAGTTTTTCTTTTAAATAATGAAGGAAATTTTATGCTCTTAGATTTTTCTAAACCTCATGATTTTATCGGTGATATTGAGTTTATTCAGCAAAAAAATATCTATAATAATGTAGAGGCTATTACAGAGTGCACCCTCATTGCTATACCCACAAATAAAATCCACGAAATTACAATTTTAGAGGAACTATATCATCTTTTAAGTAAAAACATCTGTGATAAATTGACTAGAATCTCAAAAAAGTTTTCCCAGGTTATACTTTATCCTATAAAAAATAGACTGGTTACGTGTCTTATTGAAATCAGCGATAAAGACAGAATAGATAACTTTAAAACTCAAGAGATCGCTGATTATCTAGGAGTTACTCCCCGGCATGTTAGGAGGATCCTCAGTGAACTATACACTGAAAATATAATAGAAAAAAAAGGACAATCTATATACGTATTAAATAAAAAATTACTCTATAAGTATGCTATAAAGGAATGATTTGAAAACTATAATTTTTCAAAGTACTAAAAAAGGTTCTAAGATTTTTCATCTTAGAACCTTTTTTTATCTTTATATAAATCCTTTATACTCTTTCATTACTAAATGAGCATTGATTTGTTGTACAGTGTCTAGCGCTACTCCTACAACGATGATTATACCAGTTCCACCAAAGAATACTGGTAGTCCTGCTGCTGTAAATATAAAGGCAGGTAATACTGCTATAGCTGCTAAAAATACAGCTCCACCCCAAGTAATTCTAGTTATTACTTTTTCTAAATATTCTACTGTTTCATTTCCAGGTCTAATCCCAGGAATTGTTCCTCCACCTTGCTTCAAGTTATCAGCAATTTTTTCTGGATCAAACATCATAGCTGTGTAGAAGAATGAGAAAAAGATTACTAATACTGCGTATAGAATTAAATACACAGGATGATTTCTCCCTAACATCCTATTAATTAAAGCATAATATGGCATAGTTGATGGCAGTGAGTTTACTAGTAACGATGGTATCATCATTATTACAGATGCAAAAATTACTGGCATTACTCCTGCTGAGTTTAATTTTACAGGTAAGAAACTACTGTTTGCAGCATTTCCCTTCCCTTGGAATCCTCTTCCTACATAGTGGATAGGGATTCTTCTCTGTGCCAATTGAAATATTACTATTCCTCCTACAGTCAATAGTGCAGATGCTGCTACAACTATTAAAACAGGTATCAAGAATTTATTTCCTTGCATAGTTTGTATTGTTTGAATAACTCCTGAAGGCATTCTAGCAATTACATTTAAGAAAATAATAAGTGAAATACCATTACCTATTCCTTTAATTGAAATTTGCTCTCCTACCCACATGAGGAATACAGTACCAGCTGTTACTGTAATTACAGTTGTCATCACAAACATAAATCCAGGTGTCATTACAAGTCCCATAGATTGTAACCACATAGTTACACCAAAAGCTTGTATAAAACCAATTACTATTGTTAAATATCTAGTCCATTGAGTCATCTTACTTCTTCCAGATTCCCCTTCTTTTTGAATTTCATCTAATTTTGGTATAATAACCGCTAATAAACTCATCACGATCGAAGCATTGATATATGGCATTACTCCTAGTGCAAAGATAGATACCCTTTGGAAAGCTCCTCCTGAAAACATGTTTATAAATCCTAAAACACTGTTATTGTTTACCATAGAAGCTAATCTTTCTAGGTCTACTCCTGGAACAGGAATTAATGTCCCTATTCTAGCTACTAAAAACATCAACAACGTATAAATTATTCTTTTTTTAAGTTCAGGCGTATTCATTACAGCCTCGAGCTTGGCATTAAATTGATCATATAACGACATTTGTCCACCCCTTGTTGCACAATATAATTGTGTATAGTATATATATATTTCCCTAAAAATACGGATACTATAAGTATAGCACATTTTTTTTCTTTTTAATATATTCTAAATCATCTAATTATTATTAATTTTATATTACAAAAGGCCTGCAATAATGCAGACCTCTTATTTAAAATAATTTAGCTTAGTTAGCTGCGTTAGCTGCTCTCTTTGCTTGCTTATCTCTGTTTCCAGCTACATCTTTAAAAGTCTTAACAACGTGAACTGTTACAGTTCCACCGTTAGCTTCTACAGCTGCTTGTGCTGATGCAGATACTTTGTTAACAACAACTGATACGTTCTTGTTTAAAGTTCCGCTTCCTAATAACTTGATTCCAGATTTAACATTCTTGATAATTCCAGCTTCAACTAACATGATTGGAGAAACTTCAGTTCCTGCCTCAAATAAGTTTAAGATATCTAAATCAATGATTGCAAATTCTTTCTTGAATCTGAAGTTTGAGAATCCTCTCTTAGGAACTCTTCTGATTAAAGGCATTTGTCCACCTTCGAATCCAGCTCTTAAGCTTGATCCAGAACCAGATCTTGATTTTTGTCCATTATGTCCTTTTCCAGATGTTTTACCAGTACCAGAAGACATTCCTCTTCCGACTCTTTTTCTATCTTTTCTAGGAACTGAAGGCGTTAATTCATTTAATTTCATTATTTTACCTCCTCAACGTTAAGCATATATCCAATTTGGTGTAATTTACCTTTGATATCTGCTGTATCGTTGTGTTCTACTACATCATCTATTTTTTTTAAACCTAAAGATTGTAATGTAGCAATATGTCTTGGTTTTCTTCCAATTGGACTCTTAACAAGTCTAACTAATAATTTTGCCATGTCTTTGCTACCTCCTTAGTTTAATATTTCCTTAACTTCTTTACCTCTTAATTTTGCAACTGATTCAGCTGATCTAAGAGTTTTTAAACCTTCGATAGTAGCTCTTGCAACGTTTATCTTGTTCTTAGATCCTCTGATCTTCGTTAAGATATCAGTTACTCCAACTAATTCTAAGATTTCTCTTGCTGATGATCCAGCAATTACTCCAGTACCTTCAGATGCAGGCTTCATCCACACCTTAGTACTTAAGAACACACCATCTTGTTGGTGAGGTATAGTTGTTCCTCTTAAAGAAACAGTTACCATGTTCTTTTTAGCAGTAGCTATAGCTTTTTTGATAGCATCAGGAACACCATTGGCTTTTCCTAATCCTAAACCTACTCTACCTTTTTCATCACCTATTGCAGCTAAAACTGAGAAAGATATTGATCTTCCACCTTTTGTAGTTTTAGAAACTCTAGAGATTTTTAATATTTTTTCTTTAAATTCTTTTTCTTCTCTTTTAAACTTAGACAAAATATATCCTCCTCTCTACTAGAATTTTAATCCAGCTTCTCTAGCAGCATCAGCTAGTGCAGCAACTCTACCAGTGTAAACATAACCACTTCTATCGAATACTACAGTCTCTAATCCTTTTGCTACAGCTAGTTCAGCAATTTTCTTACCTACTAACTTTGCTGCCTCTATGTTTCCACCGTGCTTAACTTCAGCTTTTACATCCTTAGATATAGTTGAAGTTGCAACTAATGTTACACCATTTACATCGTCAATTAATTGAGCGAATATGTTATTGTTTGATCTAAAAACATTTAATCTTGGTCTTTCAACAGTACCAGAGATCTTGTTTCTAATAGACAATTGTTTTCTTCTTCTTAAAGCTTTTCTATTAACTTTTTTAAACAACTGCTTACCTCCTTATTAGTTAAGGTAAATTACGCTTTCTTACCTTCTTTTCTTCTTACAACTTCATCCGAGTACTTAACTCCTTTTCCTTTATAAGGTTCAGGCTTTCTGTTTGCTCTGATTTCTGCTGCTACTTGTCCAACTACTTCCTTTGATATTCCATCAATATGGATTGTAGTATTACCTTTTTCAACTGTGAATTGAATTCCTTCAACTTCAGAAATTAACACTGGATGAGAGAAACCTAATGCGATTTCTAATCCTTTCCCAGCAGCTTTGGCTCTATATCCAACACCTACTAAGTTTAATGTTTTTCTGAATCCTTCAGTTACACCAACAAGCATGTTGTTGATATTAGCTGTTGCAGTTCCGTGCATAGCTCTTTCTGTTGGAGTGTCTCCAGCTCTTTCTACAGTTAATTCATTATTTTCAATTTTAACAGTTAATCCGTTAAAGATTTCTCTAGTTAAAGTTCCTTTAGGTCCTTTTACAGTTACTACATTTTCATTGATAGCAACCTCTACACCTGCAGGGATAACTAGGGTTTTATTACCGATTCTTGACATTTAAAATGCACCTCCTAGTTATTTCTTACCAAACGTAACAAAGTACTTCGCCACCAATATTAGTCTTTCTAGCAATTCTGTCAGTTACAAGTCCGTTAGACGTTGAAACTACAGCAATTCCTAATCCAGATAATACTCTTGGCATATCTTCAGCTGAAGAGTAAACTCTTCTTCCTGGCTTAGATATTCTTTTGATTCCTTTGATTACTTTTTCTTTTCCTACATACTTTAAATATACTCTGATGTTCTTCTTGTTTCCATCAGTGATTACTTTATAGTTAGAGATATACCCTTCCTCTTTTAATACAGCAGCTAAAGCTACCTTCATTTTTGAATGTGGGATATCTACTTTGTCGTGCATTACTGAGTTAGCATTTCTAACTCTTGTTAACATATCTGCGATTGGATCAGTTAAAAACATATCTACAAATCCTCCTTCCTAGTTTCTTATATGATGTTACGATCTAATGGATATTATTACCAAGATGATTTAGTTACACCTGGTATTAATCCTGCTCCAGCTAATTGTCTAAACTTAATTCTAGAGATTCCAAATTCTCTCATATATCCTCTAGGTCTTCCGTCTATTTGACATCTATTTCTTTTTCTTACTGGAGAGGCATTCTTAGGAAGCTTGTTTAATTCATCAACAGCTTCTACGTCTCCAGCTTGTATTCTAGCTTTTAATTCTGCTCTTTTTGCAGCAAATTTATCTGCTAGTTTAGCTCTTTTAACGTCTCTTGCGATCATAGACTTTTTAGCCATGTGCTCGTCCTCCTCCTACTACTTTTTAAAAGGCATACCAAATGCTTTTAGTAATGCTCTTCCTTGCTCATCAGTTTTTGCTGATGAAACTATTGATATTGACATTCCGAATAATTTATCTACTTTATCGAATTCGATTTCAGGGAATACTAATTGATCTCTCATTCCAAGAGAATAGTTACCTCTTCCGTCGAACGCTTTTGCAGAAACTCCATCGAAGTCTCTAACTCTTGGTAAGATTACAGTTACTAATCTATCCATAAAATCGTACATAGCTTCTCCTCTAAGAGTTACTTTTGTTCCGATTGCTTGACCTTCTCTTAATTTGAATCCAGCTTCTGACATTTTAGCTGTAATTACAACTGGTTTTTGACCAGAGATAATTGCTAAGTCTGCAGCAGCAGCATCCATTAATTTAGAGTTTTGAGTCGCTTCTCCAACACCCATGTTTAAAACAATTTTGTTTAATTTTGGACATTCCATTATATTTTTTAATCCTAACTCTTTCATAAGAGCAGGAGATATTTCATTTGTATACTTTGTATGACATCTAGAAACATATTTAGCCACTAGTTACCCTCCTTTCTTATAAAGTTTCTCCAGAAACTTTAGAGTATCTTACTTTTTTACCATCTACTACCTTAGTACCAATTCTAGTTGGCTTTCCAGCTTTAGCGTCAAAGATCATTACCTTTGAAGAGAAAATTGGTGCTTCCATAGTTACAACTCCACCTTGTGGGTTTGCTTGGCTAGGTTTTAAATGCTTAGTAACAACATTGATTCCTTCAACTAAAACTTTACCTTTTTTAGTAAATACTTTAGTGATTTTTCCAGTTTTTCCTTTATCTGATCCAGAGATTACCATTACAGTATCTCCAGTTCTAACGTGCATTTTTGTAGGCACGAATTTGATTTTAGGTTTAGCCATGATTTAAGCCTCCTTCCTTATAATACTTCAGGAGCTAAAGAAACTATTCTCATAAAGTCTTTTGCTCTTAATTCTCTAGCAACAGGTCCAAATATTCTTGTTCCTCTTGGCTCTTTTTTGTCATTGATTACAACTGCTGCGTTGTCATCAAATTTGATATATGATCCGTCTTGTCTTCTTATTTCCTTTTTAGTTCTAACTACTACAGCTCTGATTACGTCTCCCTTTTTAACGTTTCCGCCAGGATTCGCTTCTTTAACTGAAGCTACAACTATGTCACCGATAGTTCCGAATCTTCTTACAGATCCACCTAAAACTCTGATTACCATTATTTTTTTAGCACCTGAGTTATCAGCAACATTAAGGACAGTTTGTTGTTGTACCATGTTGTACCCTCCTCTCAATCTCTAACTAATTAAGATTACTTAGCTTTTGCTATTACTTCAACTAATCTCCATCTCTTATCTTTAGATAATGGTTTAGTTTCCATGATTCTTACTTTATCACCAGTTTTAGCGATGTTGTTTTCGTCATGAGCCTTAAATTTGTTAGTTCTTTTCATTCTTTTTTTATATAAAGAGTGTAATTTCGTAGTTTCTTCCATAACAACGATAGTTTTATCCATCTTGTCCGAAACAACGATTCCTTCTCTAACTTTTCTTTCGTTTCTCAAGAACCCTACCTCCTCGTTGTACAATGAGTTACTTAACTTAATTAAGCAGTTCTCTCATTTAAAATAGTTTTGATTCTAGCGATGTTTCTTCTAACTTCTCTTATCTTAGCAGTGTTCGCTAATTGACCTAATGAAAGTTGAAACTTTAAGTTAAATAATTCTTCTTTTAATTCTTTTGCTTTTACTACTAATTCCTCAGTAGCAATTCCTCTGATTTCTTTAGCTTCCATTATTTCTCACCACCATCTTTTTTTACAATTTTACAAGCGATTGGTAATTTCATTGTAGCTTTTCTTAAAGCTGCTAATGCAAGCTCTTCAGTTACTCCAGAAACCTCAAACATGATTCTTCCAGGTTTTACTACTGCAACGTAACCTTCTACGTTACCTTTACCTTTACCCATTCTAACTCCAGCAGGTCTTGCTGTGATAGGCTTGTCAGGGAATATTCTAATAAATACAGTTCCTTCTCTTTTGAAAGTTCTGTTTATTGCTACTCTACAAGATTCAATTTGTCTATTCGTGATCCATTTAGGCTCAAGGGCTTGTAATCCCCAATCTCCGAATGCTACAGTGTTTCCTCTTTGAGCAGTACCTTTCATTCTTCCTCTGAAACTTTTTCTATGTTTTGTTCTTTTAGGCATTAACATAATTACTTAACCCCTCCTTCCTTTTTAGTTGGAAGCACTTCACCATTAAAAATCCATACTTTGATTCCTAAAGCTCCATATGTAGTTCTAGCAGTTGCTGTTGCGTAATCGATGTCAGCTCTTAAAGTATGTAAAGGTACTTTTCCTGCTACATTCCACTCTGCTCTAGCGATTTCTGCTCCATTAAGTCTTCCTGAAATCATTACTTTGATTCCTTTTGCTCCAGCTTTTTCAGCTCTCATGATAGCTTGGTTCATTGCTCTCTTATAAGCAACCCTCTTCTCAATTGAAGTTGCGATTCCCTCTGCTACTAAAGTTGCATCTTTGTTGAAGTTTCTTACTTCTTGTACTTTAATGATAACTTTTTTACCAGTCATCTTAACTAATTTTGTCTTTAATGATTCAATTTCAGAACCTTTTCTTCCAATTACAATTCCAGCTTTAGCTGTGAATATTAAAACTACAACCTGTGAAGGTGAAGTTCTTTCTATTTTAACTTTAGAAATTCCTGCATGGTAGTAAGCTTTCTTTACGAAAGATCTGATTTCCATATCTTCGTGTAAGTAATTTGCGTACTCTTTTTTTCCAGCATACCAAGCTGATTCCCAAGTTCTTGTAATTCCAAGTCTTAGTCCTCTAGGATCTACTTTTTGTCCCACAGTCTTACCTCCCTGATTTACTTCTCTGATACTGCTACAACGATGTGTGCTGTAGGTTTTCTGATTATGTCTGCTTTACCCATTGCTCTTGGCTTTATTCTCTTCAATACTGGTCCTTCATTGATCATTATTGTAGAAACAACTAATTTTTCTTCATCCATTTCATGGTTGTTAGTTGCGTTAGCGATAGCTGATGATAAAGTTTTCTTTATTGTTACTGCTGATTTCTTGTTTGCGAATTCAAGGATGTCTAACGCTTCTAACGCTGATTTTCCTCTTATTAAGTCCGCTACTAATCTTGCTTTTCTTGGAGATAATCTCACATATCTAGTTATTGCTCTAGCTTCCACTAGTATAACCTCCCTTATCATATCCTAATTGATACATTATTTTTTCTTTTTCTTTTTATCTACACCATGACCGTAATAAGTTCTAGTAGGTGAAAATTCTCCTAACTTATGTCCAACCATATACTCTGTTACGTGAACAGGTACATGCTTTTTACCGTTATAAACTCCAAATGTTAATCCAATGAAGTTAGGAAATATAGTTGATCTTCTTGACCAAGTTTTGATTACCGCTTTCATGTTATCCGCCGCTACTGCCGCTTCAACTTTCTTCATTAAGTGATGATCACAAAAAGGTCCTTTTTTTAATGATCTTGCCATTAGTCAGTGCCTCCTCTCAAATTACTTTTTCTTCTTTCTTCTTACGATGAATTTATCAGATGCTTTATTTGTTCTAGTTTTCTTACCTAAAGTAGGTTTTCCCCAAGGAGTAACAGGTGATTTTCTACCAATTGGTGATCTACCTTCTCCTCCACCATGTGGATGATCACAAGGGTTCATTGCTGATCCTCTTACGTGTGGTCTTCTTCCCATGTTTCTGTTTCTACCTGCTTTACCTATTGAAACTAATTGATGTTCAGCATTTCCAATCTCACCAATAGTTGCCATACATTCTTTATGAATTAATCTTAATTCTCCAGAAGGTAATTCGATATGACAGTAAGTTCCTTCTTTAGCAACTAATCTAGCTGAAGTTCCTGCAGATCTTACTAATTGTCCACCTTTAGCAATTTGTAATTCAACGTTATGGATTTGCGTTCCTACTGGCATATCCTTTAACTTAAGTGCGTTTCCTGGCTTGATTTCTGCGTTAGCTCCTGCCATTACAACGTCTCCAGCTACTAACCCTTTAGGAGCTAAGATATATCTCTTTTCTCCATCTACATAATGTAATAAAGCGATGTTTGCTGTTCTGTTTGGGTCATATTGAATAGATGCTACCTTTGCAGGTATGTCTAATTTATTTCTTTTGAAATCAATTATTCTATACATTCTCTTGTGACCTTTTTGTCTGTTTCTACCTGTTCTGTGACCATAGTTATCTCTACCGTACGCTGAGTTTAAAGGTACAGTTAAAGATTTTTCAGGTCTAACATTTTTATCTAATTCTTCACTAACTAGGTAAGACATATGTCTCGTACCGTTAGTCATAGCTTTCATCTTTCTGATTGCCATTTCTATTAACCTCCATTGACCTATAAATATCTTATATTTTTAAAATTTTGTTCAATTAAACTGTTTCGAAGTAAGTTATTGCATTTCCTGCAGCTAATGTTACAACAGCTTTTTTCTTTGCAGCAGTCATGTACAACTTTTGTCCATGTCTAGCTGAAACTGATTTGATGTTAGATGTAGCTACATCAGTTACCTTTACATTAAAGATAGTTTCGATAGCTTTTCTTATTTCAATTTTGTTAGCCTTTTTATTTACTTCAAAAGTGAATTTATTGAATTCTCTTCTTAAAATTTCAGATTTTTCAGTGATGATAGGCTTTTTGATGATATCGTAAGCAGTCATTATCCTAGCACCTCCTCAAGAGTCGTTAAAGCATCCTTAGTAATGATTACTTGGTTTTGCTTTAATAACCAGTATACACCTAATTCATTTGGTTGTAATACAACTGCATTTTCTAGGTTTCTAGCTGATAAATATAAGTTGAAGTCTTCTTTGTTAGCTAAGTCATTTACTACGAATAATTGCTTATTAGTAGCTTTTAAAGCAGTTGTTAACGAAACGATTGCTTTTGTCTTAGGTGCATCAAATGTTGCATCTAATACTAAGATATCTCCGTTAGCTACTTTAGCTGATAAAGCTGATTTTAAAGCTAAGCTTCTTACTTTCTTATTTACTTTCTTTTCAAATGATCTTGGTGACGGACCGAATGTAACTCCTCCACCTACCATATGAGGGGCTCTGATAGTACCTTGTCTAGCTCTACCTGTTCCCTTTTGTCTGAAAGGCTTTCTTCCTCCACCTCTCACCATTCCTCTTGTCTTAGTTGATGCAGTCCCTTGTCTTGCAGCAGCTAATTCAGCAGTTAACACTTCGTGTAAAACTGTTTTATTAGGCTCAATCGCGAATACTGTGTCTTTAACTTCTACAGTACCAGTTTGAGCACCTGTAACATCATATATATTTAAAACTGACATTGTTGTCCTCCTCTCTTATTTCCTTCTAAATTATTTTTTGATAGCTGGCTTAATTACGATGTATCCGTTCTTTGGTCCTGGAACCGCACCTTTTACTAATAATAAGTTGTTTTCAACATCAACTTTTACTAATTCTAAGTTTTGAACAGTTACTTGTGCATTACCATATCTTCCCATCATTTTCATACCTTTGAATACTTTAGAAGGGTTTGAAGATTGACCAATTGATCCTCCAAGTCTATGATTTCTTGAAACACCATGAGTTGCTCTGTTTCCGCTGAAGTTATGTCTCTTCATTACACCGGCAGTACCTTTACCTTTTGAAGTACCTGTGATGTCTACGAAGTTAGTTCCTTCTAAAACGTCTACTTTTAACTCTTGCCCTAATTCATAACCTTCTACTGAGTCTACTTTAAGTTCTTTAACAAATCTTTGAGATTTAACTCCAGCTTTGTTGAAGATTCCCATAAGTGGCTTAGTAGTGTTCTTCTCTTTCTTTTCTCCGAAACCTAATTGAATAGCTGAGTACCCTTCTTTTTCTACAGTTTTCTTTTGTAAAACATAGTTAGGACCTGCTTCGATTACTGTTACTGGAACAGCTTTTCCACCTTCGAAAATTTGAGTCATTCCGATTTTTTTACCTAAAATTCCTGACATATTCTGTCTACCTCCATCAAATAATATATTGGTTAGCAACTTCGCCTCGTGGTTCCTATGTTTTCTTTTTACAGAAAACAGCTTATTACTGCCAACTTGTATTATTCTGTAAAGCAATCTAAAATGTGATTTTTAAATTACCTAACAAAACGAAACCATTAGTAATTAAACTTGTTTGATTTCAATACCTACACCAGCTGGTAAGTTAACTGCAGTTAAAGATGAAATAGTCTTTTGAGTAGCGTCTTTAATCTCAACCATTCTTCTGTGAACTCTCATTTCGAATTGTTCTCTAGAAGCTTTGTTAACGTGAACTGATCTTAATACAGTGTGCTTCTTAATCTTTGTTGGTAAAGGCATTGGCCCAGCGATTTCCGCTCCAGATTTTTTAGCAACGTCTGCGATTTTTGCTGCTGATTGATCTAATAATTTATGATCATAAGCATTTAAATAGATTCTTAACTTTGATGCCATTTGTATATTGCACCTCCCGTCTTGTAATGTTTTATAGTTTTTAAGGTCAACTATCTTTCACAACCCAAATATTATATCACACTTTCTAAAAAATGCAAAATGTTTTTTGTGTTATAAACCTTTTTTATGACTGTGGGGATCACCAAGCTTTTTAGCGGTCCGCTTCTTAAATACTTAGTTAGTTTATCAAAAACAAGGGGAAAGATACAGGACAAAAGTCCGGTTTAGAAGTTTTTGTTTTTAGGATATTTTTTTTAATGGTACTAAATTTCAAGAAACCACACTTAACACTTTTTTATACACATATGTTTCCATATATATAGTATGTTTTTGTAGTAAGATATCTTCTTTCATTTATTTAGAAATCAAATTCAAAAACATTCTTCCCCTTACTTTCTCTTGAAAGAAAGTAACAAAATTCAATGCTTTCCGATACTTTTCTCTTGAAAGAAAAGTATCCAAAAGTTCAAGACTCATTAAAAATTTCTACTCCGCAATAAAAAAGCCTGGAAAAATCAAATCGATGCTCAAATTTTAAGTAAGTCGTTGAGTATTTTCCTGGCTTCTTCTGCATGCTTCATTTACCAAATTTTTAAAATGTCATTTTTAAATTATCACAAACCATTTATCTCCTTTTTAATTTTTTCCAGTAATCCTTTAGATTTATCTATTATTTCAAAACCTTTTCCATTCAAATTCATATCCAACAGATGATACTTCCACATTTCTTCCCATTTTTCTTCCCGCTGTGTTCCGAGAAGTTTCTCCCCTATACCTTCTATTATTTTTTTCATTTCTTTCTCGATCTCATCAGAAGGTATTTCTCCTTCTTTACATCTAACCATATTGTATATCTCTATATCTTTCTGTTTTAATTTTTCATTACCTTTAAGAGATTCAAATAAAACTTTTCTCTTCTTTTTATTTTTCAACAAATAATTATAATCTTCCAAAGTATCAACAAGCAATCTCTCCATTTTCAAAACATCTTCTCCAATATTATTTCCAAATTCCATTATTACATTTAAATTATTATCAATAAATTGACTTTTAAATTTAGTAAACACTCTAGATTCTCCCTTATAACTACCCCAAGAAGTTAAATATAATAAATTAAGTTGCATGTTACGTGCACAATCATTCTTTTCCGCCCCTTTACTATTTTCTTCCAAGACAAACTTCAAATATTTTAAAATCCCTAATTTCCTCTCCCTCTCTTTTCTTTTTTCATCTTCCCTTCTATGTTTTTCCAACTTACGAAGTTGATAATAAACTCCTACCAAAGTCAAAATAGCTCCTATATACCCTCCTAAAAATCCTAAATGTTCACTATCTTTAACTATAATAAAAATAAATTTTGGTATTAATACAAATATGATTATTCCCCAAAATAGTATATATTTACGATTCTTTTTTATCCATTTAATTTCTTCAGAAAATCGTTTCATACCCACCTCCCTGCACCCTGAAATAATTCCACTATAATACACTTACTCTTTTCTAAGGTTTTTCCTCTTAAACTGCTAATATCCTGCACTTTAGCTCCACCTTGATCAAGGAAGAAACTATCAAAAGGGAGAGATCTAAAACCAGACAACTAAAAAAAGGACTGGAAAACCAATCCAATCCTTTTAATTATAATTCTATTTTGAAGACTTCAATTTATTTAAAAACCCCAAGGCAATAACAACTGCCGAGATCATTATATACAATACTGCCTTATCGTTACTCAAGAAAAACGCCACGATTACAAACATTTGTCCTATCGCTGCTATGATTGGAGCAACCAAACCCTGGAATTTATTAACTTTCTTTTCTACAAATAATTTAAAAGAAATAAAGAATACCAATAAATAAAATGCCGAATTTAACATCATTGGGATGTCATCAATTGTAATCCCTTTTAAAGCTTCGACACTTCCAGTAGATTGGAGTGCATACAGACTGATATACATCAAAGTTCCAACAAATATGAATTTCGACGCATTAAATGGTGTACCTGTTTTTGAAAGTTGCTTTAACTTATCTGAACCAATTAGGTGTGCATCACACGCTAATTTATGCGTATAACAAGTTCCTGCCATAAATATTGCATTGGCTGTCCCTAATACAGATATTAAAACACCTGTTAACACTAATTTTTCACCCATATCTCCAAATAAATTTCTAGCAATCATTCCAACATGAGAATCTCCATATTTCAATATATCCGCCGGTGACATCAACGCATTCACTCCTACAAAATAAGCTATATAGATAACCGATGTAATAACTACCGACCATACAAATATAAAGGGAAGATTCTTTTTTGGATCCTCTATATCTTTTGAAAGAGCTCCAACTGATATCCACCCATCGAACGCAAATGCCATAGATAACATCGGCGCAAACAAAAGTGCTAGTGTCGTAGGTTCTTTCTCAAATATATTCGGAAGCACATGTGCTGATAACTCTCCTGGATTTCCAAATATAATTCCTGCTACAGCTATCACTATCAATGGAATTACTTTTATAGATGTTGAAGTAGCTGAAATTGTTGCTGCTATCTTTGTAGACACTTTATTCCATACGAACATTGCAACAAGTAATCCTATAGCTATCCCGTGAATCACTATTGGCGACCCATTTATTCCAAACAACTGAGAAAAATACCCTGCAAATACAATTGAAACAATCCCTCCTAAAATCGGAGCATAAACTACTATCTGATACCAACCAATTATAAACTCTAAAGTTCTACCTATTTTTTCTCCAAACCATTTTGAAAAATAGTGCCCGATATAACCGACAAATCCGCCTTCTATATTTTCTTGTGATGCTATTCCTGCAATAGCAACTCCTGCAAATATTAATGTAGTTGCTGTTATTAACCAAGCTAGTATTGATATAACTACATTCCCTCCTGTGACACCGATAATATTATCAGCCCTAAAAAATATCCCTGACCCCACCATAAATCCTATAGCAGTCAACAACGCTTTACTCTTAGATATTGTTTGTTTTTTCACCAAAATTTTCCTCCTATAAAATAAATTTGTATTTTTTTTACTGTCTAATATAACATTCACGCCTAATTTTGTAAACTTTTTTTCATTATAGTGAACATTTTTGTATTTTTATGCAAAAAAAAGGATTAGACTCTTTAGTCTAATCCTTTCATCACATCCAGTATATCCCCTAATTTAAAACCTCTCCTCATAAAATAGGCAACCTGTTTATCCCTCTCTTTATTCTTTACCTTATAAAATAAATCTGAAATCATCTTCTTCTCGTCCACTTTCTCCTCACCATAGATACTTTCTATAGTGGAGGAGTCTATTCCTTTAAGATGAAGTTCATACTCTATCCTCTTTCTGCCTAAGCTTTTTTTAGAATTTATATAAGACTCCGCATAACTGTAGTCATCTAAGTACCCTAACTCAGATAATTTAGAAATCACTTTTTGCAATTGACCTTCAACTGCGGAACTTCTCTTATATTTCATTCTGAACTTTTGCAGAAGTTCCCTTACCGTATAATCACGTTTAGACAATAAAAAATACGATTTTGAAAGAGCCGAATCATAGATGATATTGTGATATTCTTCTATACTAATCTCACCATCAGTTTTTATCCCATATTTAGCCTTTATATCTCTATTTATATCTATGACTTCATCATTTTCGAGATATACCTTATTCTTCTGAAATTTCAGTATTTTCATTTACAACCTTTTCCTCTATTACTGGATATAAAATCACATTTACTTCTTTCTCTATCTGACCTAAAAGATCCTTATCTTCCTCTAATCTAGCTTTTACATTCTCTCTACCTTGACCCAATCTAATATCCCCATAACTAAACCATGCTCCTGATTTGGCTACAATATCATTCTCAATACCTAGATCTAATATTTCTCCTACTCTGGAAATTCCTTTTCCATACATTATTTGAAACCCTGCTTCTTTAAATGGAGGAGCTATCTTATTTTTAGTTACCTTTACCTTAGTTTCATTACCTAAAATATCGTCACCTTGTTTTACAGATCCAACTCTTTTTATCTCAAGTCTTACCGATGAATAGAATTTTAGTGCCCTACCACCTGTTGTTGTTGTTTGAGGTCCAAATCCAAATCCGCCAATTTTTTCCCTTATTTGGTTGATAAATATCATAGTAGTTTTCGATTTATTCAGGTTAGCTGTCAATTTTCTTAACGCCTTAGACATCAATCTTGCCTGTAATCCCATTTGCTGGTCACTCATCTCACCATCGATCTCGACCTTTGGTACCAATGCTGCTACCGAGTCAACAACTATTATATCCACTGCTCCTGATCTTACTAACATATCCGCAATTTCCAATGCTTGTTCCCCAAAATCAGGTTGAGATATCAATAATTCTTCTACATCCACCCCTAAAGCCTTTGCGTATTTAGGATCTAGTGCGTGTTCTGCATCTATAAACGCAGCTATTCCACCCATCTTCTGTGCTTCTGCTATAGCATGAAGAGCTATAGTTGTTTTACCTGAACTCTCAGCCCCATAAACCTCAACAACTCTACCTCTAGGAAATCCTCCTAGTCCCAATGCTCTATCTAAATTTATACTTCCAGTAGGTATTACCTCTACATTCATATGGGCATTTTCTCCCATTTTCATTATAGACCCATCACCGTATTCTTTCTTTATCTGTTTCATCGCAAGTTCTAACGCTTTATTTTTATCTACCGTTTCTTTTTTCTTAGTCATTTTTTCTTTAGCCATCTTTTCACCTCATTTGAATTTTCTTTATAAGAATAGTTTACTATATTATCCCCTTCTTTACAATTAAAGTTATATCAATATATATATACCTTTCACCACTTAATACAGATAATCCCAGCTATACCTGATTAAACTAAAGAAAAAATTTATACCTCACATTAAAAAACCACCAAGATCGGTGGTTTTTTAATTATTATTTAATATATACCCTGAATTTATAAAGTCTAATCTTATAACTATTAAAAATTAAAAAAACCAGTCAAAAGACTGGTTTAAAATTCTATAAATTGGAGGCGACGACCAGATTCGAACTGGTGATGGAGATGTTGCAGACCTCTGCCTTACCACTTGGCGACGTCGCCGTTATTTATTATTAATCTTATATAAAATGGTGCCTTGACGCGGAATCGAACCACGGACACGAGGATTTTCAGTCCTCTGCTCTACCGACTGAGCTATCAAGGCATCATATATGGCGGGAGTGACGAGACTCGAACTCGCGACATCCTGCGTGACAGGCAGGCACTCTAACCAACTGAGCTACACCCCCATAGATGATATATAAGATTTTAAATGGTGCTCACAACTGGACTTGAACCAGTGACCCCCTGCTTGTAAGGCAGGTGCTCTCCCAACTGAGCTATGCGAGCTTTCGTTTTTTCAGAACTCATTTAGTATACTATAAGTGGTTTTTGTTTGCAAGTTTTTTTTTACTTTTTTTTAAAAAAACTATTTTTTTTTCTATAAAAAACGATTTTTTTTGAAAATCAATAGAAAATAATCAGCCTAACCCCTTGTAAAGCCTAGCATCTAATCCATCTATGTGATTTTCACCGAATATGTAAATTATAATTATAATTTTCTAAAAAAAATCAAATAATTTAACCTTCTAATTAATAATTAATAACTTTTTTCGTCCTTTGTATAATTCAAACTAAAGTTTTCCTGTCCACCTTGCCATTTGACATATTAAATACTATACTTGTATCAACAAAATTAGGAGGTATAACTCATGAACTCATACATAGTCGATACTAACGTTATAATTGCCAACCCATTCTTTATGAGGGATTTTAATGATTGTGAGATAATCATTCCTATCTACGTACTAGAAGAATTAGATAAAATTAAATCTAGAGAAGGAAACAGTGGATTTCGTGCCAGACAATTTTTTAGATTTTTTAAAGAGATCGAAAAAACTGGAAACCTTATAGAAGGAATAGCAATCAATAATAAGGTTATTTTAAAAACAGAGATTCAGGGTGACCTTTCCCTTATTCCCAATGGTTTGGACCCAAACTATGTGGATAATAAGATCTTAGCCCTTATGATGATGGCAAAATATAAAGAAAAAACCCTTTTAACTAACGATGTCAGTATGAGGGTCAAAGCTTCCTCCCTGGGGATAAAATGCCTTATCTTAGATGCTTCTGATAAACATAAATTAGATGATCTCTATACAGGGGTTATCACTTGTGAGGTTACCTCTGAGATGGTAAAAAAATTCTATACAGCTAAGGAGATCTCCCTAGAAGACCTAAAAATTAATTCTATGAACCCCAACCAATTTTTTTATGGCTATACAGAATTTTCATACAACCAGATTGTTGGTAAATTTGATGAAAAAAGAAATAAGGTTATAAGATTAAAATATGATGACGCCAAAATATACGGGATTTCTCCTAAGGATGTCAGACAAAAATTCGCTATCGACGTTCTTCTTGATCCCAAGATTCCATTTATAACAATCACCTCCAGGCAGGGGTGTGGTAAAACTCTTTTAGCAGTTGCAGCAGCCTTGGAGCAGGTATTAGAAGGCAGTCGTTATGAAAAGATATTGATCGGTAAAAATACGGCACCTGTAGATAAGTGGAGTTACCAGGGATTCACTACTGGAGATACTGAAGAGAAATTATTGACCCATTTTGCCAACTACACCACTACTTTTGAAAACATTCAGCATTTGAGAGGAAAAAAACCTCGTAAAGGGGTAGAAATTTTACAGGGATTGATGGATCAGGATAAGGTAGAAGTTTTGGATATCTCCTCTATTCTGGGATCAAGTTTTCTCAACAAAATAGTTGTAATAGATGAAGCCCAATCATTTGATATCCACGCTATGAGATCTATGATCACTAGGATAGGAGAAGGGAGTAAGTTGATTCTAATAGGGGATATCGCTCAGCAGACAATCTCTAGATTAGATCCAGACAAATCAGGTCTCTACGCATCTATTGAATGGCTGAAAAAGCTCCCAGAAACTGCCCATATCACATTAAATAAAGTTCATAGAAGTGAATTTGTAGATAAAGCCAGCTTGATCTTTGATAAGAAGATTTTTGGATAAAAGCTTTCTGATACTTTTTTTGATCCACGAATACCCAATTTATTTCTATTGAAAAAAATTAAGATGTGGAATAAAAGTATCCAAAAATTCAAGACTCTACAAAAATTATTATTTCATAATTAAAAAAGATTAGAAAAATCGAATCGCTTGCTTAAATTTACTGCAAGTCGTCGAATATTTTCTAATCTTTTCTCTCATATTTCATCTATATAATTTTTATAATGTCATTCGAGCTTCTTTTATATTACTTCGATCTCCCCCTATGAGGGTCTTATTTCAACTTTAAATTTTTACACTTAATACTTGATAAAAAAATTTATGCAATTTTATGTTTAAGTTCAAACTTTTTTTGAATATATCTCGGGAAGACAATTCCAAATAAAATTATTAAAATTCCAACCCACTGAATCATCGATGAACGTTCATGTAATATCGTCACAGAGGCCAGTGTGGCTACTGGAAGCTCTATCGATGCAAGGATCGAGGTTAAACCTACCCCAACAACAGGAACACCTATTGAAAAAAACAACGGTGGGATAATCGTTCCAAATAAGGCTACTGCTACCCCATACTTTAATAGTGGTAAAACTATTTTAATATCTCCAAGAAATGTAGGTGGGAATAAAACCACTATAAAAGTAAGAGCTCCTGTCAGCATTAATGCACTTCTTTGAATTGGATCCACATTTAAAGCTACTTTCCCACTAACAAAGGTAAAAGCTGTATATGAACATGCTGCAAGAAGTCCATAGACTATACCTAAAAATGTTAAACTACTCAATCCCCCATCAAAAACATTAGATGAAAATGCTGTTCCTATTAAAAGTAATATAATCGATATCACCTGAGTCTTAGAAGGCAATTTTTTTTCCAAAACACACTCCACTAAATTTCCCATCCATGTAAATTGAAAAAGTAACAATATAGCCATTGAAGCTGGAATTTCCTGAACAGATTTATAATAAATTATACTGGTCAATCCAATTGGAATCCCTGTAAATATCAATTTTATTGCTTCACTTCTATTAAAATTTATCCTATATTCTTTATTTATTAATTTTTTAAAAAACACCATAAGCCATAAAACTAAACACCCTATTCCTGCTTGAGAAAATACAATCTGTCCCAATGTAAATCCCTCACCATAAGCCAGTTTCACAAAAGTTGAAAGAACCCCATAACTCACAGCACCCAATAAAACAAAGATAATATACTTCGTTGTTGATTCATTTTTTTCCATCTTTCCATCTCCTAATTTTTTAATAATTCTATAAAAAAAAGGGCACACATGTGCGCCCATAGAAAGAAGATTTTTGCTCTTCTAGTAGATACTCTTTTAGCATATTTAAAAGATTATATGGAATTACTTATTTTTATATCCATTAAAAACAGTACCATAATTCCCAAACTTTTTCAATCTTTATAAAGCTCTAGTACCTACTAAAAAATTATTTCAACTTTAAATTTTTCATACTTATATCAAGGGATGTATATGAATGAGTAAGAGCTCCTGAAGAGATATAATCTACTTTCAATCCTCTAATCTCTGTTATCCTTCCTTCATCTACATTTCCTGATATCTCAACTATGGCTTTACCACCTATTATCTCAATGGCTTTACCCATAGTTTCTACATCCATATTATCCAGCATTATGATGTCTGCTCCTACCTCTACAGCTTCCCTTACCTGATCCAGACTTTCAGTCTCTACCTCTATCTTTTTAACAAAGGGATGATTTCCCCTCACAGCTAATACCGCTTTAGTCAGACTGCCACCAGCAGCCATTATATGATTATCTTTAATCATAGCCATATCCATAAGATTATATCTATGGTTATTACCTCCTCCAACTTTTACCGAATATTTTTCCAAATATCTCAAATTGGGAGTTGTCTTTCTGGTATCCATGAGTTTTATCCCTGTTCCATCTAGGACCTTCACCATCTTATTAGTTTTAGTAGCTATCCCTGACATCCTTTGAATCAAGTTTAAAGCTACCCTCTCACCACTCAGTATATTCTTTGCTATTCCAGATATCTTAGCTATAATTTCTTTGGGTTTTACCACCGATCCTTCAGTAGTCATATACTCTATCTCTACGCCACCTAGGATATCGAAAGTTCTTTTGAAGATCTCCAATCCACAGATTATCCCCTCTTCCTTAGCTATCAAGTCTACCTCACATTTAGCTTCGGCACCTAAGATCGAGTTTGTCGTTATATCATCTATTACAGCGTCTTCCAATAGTGCATCTTTTATCACCTTATCTATTAACAGAAAGTTCATCTTTCAAATCCTCCCTAACCTTTAATATCTCATCTATAACCAGTTTTTTATTTTCTTCTTTTATCTTCTCTATATCTTTACAATTTTCTATCTTCAACTTTGCCTCACCACAAGGAAGTTTTTCCTTAAAAGCCCTGTCTTTTATTATTGTTTTATTTATGTGGTCAGCTACCCTATTTCCAAATACTAAACCCTCTAACAGGGAATTACTGGCAAGTCTATTTCTTCCATGAAGTCCTGTAAATGCAATCTCGCCACAGGCATATAGACCGTCCAGGCTGGTTTTCCCATCCATATCCACAGTAACTCCTCCCATAAAATAATGCTGGGAAGTTGTTACAGGGATCATGTCTTTTGCAAGATCATAGCCCTTCTCCAATAAATTTTGATATATCCCTTTGAATCTTACCTTTAAAAAATCACCCTTTAATTTTGTAGCATCTAAATATACATAGGGTGAATCTGTCTCTTTTTTCTTTGCTTCAATACTGGCTGCAACTACATCCCGGGGTAGGAGTTCATCTACAAATCTATTTCCTTCTAGATCTCTCAATTCAGCCCCTTCTCCCCTGAGGGATTCCGATATTAAAAACCGTCTTTCACTCTGAGGATCATAGAATGCTGTAGGATGGAATTGAATAGCACCTATATTAGATATCTCTACCCCATGTTTTTTTGAAAGAGCAATCCCTATTCCCTTGAGGTTTCTTCTATTGGTAGAATTTTTAAACAATCCTCCGATACCACCAGTAGCTAAGACCACTTTATTGCCTAAAAACTCTAATATTTCATTTTTTTTATTGATCCCTATAACACCGACTGCTTTTTGATTAGATATAAGTAAATCTAATATTTCAACCTCTGAGTAAGTCGTTATATTCCTTCTTCTTCTCATCTTTTCAGCTAATGTTAAAAAAATATGTTTTCCAGTTTGATCGTTAGAATACAAAATTCTTCTCTTAGAATGGGCAGCCTCTCTGGTATACAATAGATTTCCATTATCATCTCTGTTAAAGGGAACTCCCATAGATACTAATTTTTTTATATTTTTATCTGCTTCTTCAGCTATCAATTTCACCGTTTCTAAATTATTTTCATTCCCACCTGCATAGAGAGTATCCTCAATAAAAGACTCACTGTCCTCTTTCCCTCTAACTGTGGTTATTCCACCTTGGGCTAAATATGTATTACAACTCTCTAATTTATCGTTGGTAATTATTGCAACCTTTAAATCACTGCTAATATTAAGTGCTGTGTAGATCCCTGCTATCCCACTCCCACAAATTATCACATCATAATTCATATCTACCCTCCTGCATATTTATGCATATTTAGAAGAGAAACTTTAGCTTTTTTTATAAGTTCTTCATCCATTATTACCTCACATTTTTCATCTTCCAAAGCATCTATAATCGACTCTATAAACACTCTTTTCATAGGCGAACATACCATATATGGAAAATAAAAACTCTTCTCCGGACTGTCTTTTTTCAGCTGATGATGGATCCCTTTTTCAGTCACCACAATAAGTTCTTTATTAGGAGAAGTTTTAGCATAGTTTAATATTCCAGCTGTACTCCCTACATAGGTAGAGACATCTCTTATCTCTTTTTGACACTCTGGGTGAGCTAAAATTTCTATATCTCCATGTTCCTCTATCAATTTTTTTATATTTTCCAAAGTTACTTTATGATGCACATTACATTGACCATCAAATGGAATGATTTTTTTATCTGTCTGTTCCGCTACATATGAAGCCAAATTTTGATCCGGCACAAATATTATCTCAGCAGCATCTATATTTTCAACAATTTTTAGAGCTGAAGAAGATGTACAACAAGCATCTGATACTGCTTTTACTTCACTAGATGAGTTTATATAGGTTATTACTTTGGCATTTGGATGATTTTTTTTCATCTCCAATACCAATCCAGGGGTAGCTTGGTGTTCCATACAACAAGTCGCATCTCCATGAACTGGAAACAACACTTTCTTTTTTGGTGAAAGTATCTTAGCACTTTCAGCCATAAATTTTACACCACAGTATACGATTATATCAGCATCACTGTCCCTTCCTACTTCACTTAGATAATAAGAATCTCCTACATAGTCAGCAACATCCTGTACATCTGCATTTTGATAGTAATGAGCAAGAATTATTGCATTTTTCTCTTTTTTCAATTTCTTTAATTTCTCTAACTGATTCATATCGTCCCCCATTTTTTTTAGTTTAAAATGTGTCTACAATTTAAAGTCTAATACCTTTTCCCAATAATTTCAAGGGGTAAAAGTTAATTAAAATTATAAGTTATTTTTTTCTCAATCAAGTAAGGGAGACAAAAAATACTTTTTCTTGTAACGAATGACCTACAACTCTTTCTAGTGAAAAAATTAACTTTTATCATGGTTTTATTTTTAGAAAAAAATTCCCAGTTATTTTCATAACTGGGAATAATCTTAATTATTTTTTACTTTTTAACTCTTCGATCTTCATCCATGAATCATTTTCTATCATCGCAACGTTTATCGTTATTTTCTTACCCATCTTTGTTTTAAATTCTTTAACAACCTTTTTTTCTATTCCATCGGCACCTTTAAACCTAACCTCTATAGTATGGTTAACCCCCTTTAGATACTCTCTTTTTTTCTTCTTTTTCTTTATCTTAACTTCTTTTTTTCCATCTAGGATATAGTAGGCATTTTTAGGAGTATATTTTTCTCCTTTATTCTCTATAAATACTGCATGTTCCTTCCCGCTTATAAATAAAAATATTCCCAAAAGGATCATAGCTAGAACAACCCCTATTCTAGTAGCAATAGTTTTCATTATTTTTCACCTCCAGAAAGCTGTATATCCATCATCTTCTTCCTTTCAGCTTTATTCTCCTGTTCCCTTCTCCATTGATGTAATACCAGAGTCAAGGCTATTATTCCGTAGGAAATAAATACCCTGAAAAATTCTCCTATTTGAGCTGAGCCTACCAATTCCTTTCCTGCCCTTGGTGATATCACAAACATCAGATGAAATAATACTATCCCACCTAAGGCGTTAGGTATACTGGCTTTTGCAGCTGTTGCCCCACCTATTAGGATTGCTGCGATAGAGAACATCCCTATCTGTTCGTGACTGTTATATGTATTCATTGTTCCTATATTTTGCAAAAATATTATCTGACCTATAGAGGCTAATACAGTAGATATTACAATGGATAAGATCCTCGTTTTTTCTACAGCTATTCCTGCTGATTTGGCTATCTCCATATCCTGACCAATAGCTCTCATGTCTTGACCTAACTTTGTCTTCCTAAACCAGACTATAAATAAACATAGGGCTCCTATTATTAATATAGTCAAAAGAGGAATTGTAAATTCTCCTACCTTTACAACCATAGATTTATCTAATACCTGACGAATGCTCTTTAAGTCAATGGCATTTCTGATCCCGTATCCACGGCTCAATATTATTTTTTTATTTGTCATAGGAATGATATTTCCCATCCCATATAAAACTATCAGCTGATAGACACCATTTATAAAAAATCCCATGATTATAGAAGTTATCATCTCTCTACCCTTGGCTTTATTTAATATATATCCACCTAGGATACCCAATAAGACAGCAATAGGTAATGAGATTATGACTGCTAATAAAATTCCCTCCATCCCTACTATCCTCCAATCGGTAATAAAGATAAGACCCAGCTGTCCAGCCATAGCTCCTAAAACTATTCCGAAGTTTAGTCCCATTCCCGCAACTACCGGTATGATAAGAGAGAGTACCAAAAATGAATTTCTAGAAAGTCGAGATATCATCTCTTGAACTAAATATCCCCCTGAAAGACCAGAAATAGGGATAGCCATGACAATCATTATCAGTATTACTATCGGTACTATATTATTTATAAGAAACTTTTTACCCTTATTTTCCATTCTTTTTCCCCCCTTTCCTAGTCAAAGCATAGAGGATCATTCCATTTGAAATTATTATCCTCAGGGTTTCTGACATATCTGTTTTGACCAAGTTATTTATTACCGAAGGTGTCATTGTAAGGATCCCTTGGAATAAGAAAGTTCCTATCATTACGTTTATTACAGTTGCTTTATTTACAGAAGCTCCTCCTATAAGGATCGCTGCAATTGCCGGAAATGCCATATAAAATGGTGCTAAATACAGCTGGATAAATCCAAAACTCTGTTGATATACTATGATTCCTATAGCCGCTAACATCGTAGACATTATTACCGACTTAGTTCTTACTTTATCTATATTTACCCCAGTTGCCAGAGCAAATTTAGGATTAGCTCCTACAGCTTTCATTGCCAAACCTGATTTAGTTTTAAAGAATCCCCACATCAAGAATGCTAAAAAACCGAAGAATATTATCTCCCCAAAAGGTATCTTGTCTGCCATCGGGAAAATTTTATTCAATGCTCCCTGCCAGTAATTTTCTATACTTATTGTTGTACGAAGACCGGATCCTCCATATGCCCAGATCATATCCTGACTTTTAAAGGGTAATATAAGCCACATGATACACATAATTGCTACTGAAGAAAATCCTACATAGGTAGCGATCATCATCTCTCCACCCTTTACCCTATTTAATATCTGTGAATATCCCCATCCAAATACAACTGCAAATGGAATTGCCATTATAATAGCTCCCCAAAATCCTAAAACTCCAGTGAGTCCCATCTCCACACTGATTACCGCTCCAATCAATCCTGCTTCCACCCCTAGAGGCAGTCCAAAATTTAGTCCTGTTCCCGAATATATCATAGGCATAAGAGATAATACCAAGATAGCATTCATTCCAAACCTTATCAATGTATCACTTATAGAAGTCCCCAGATTTAAACCTACAAATGGAGCCACTACATACATACTCAAAAGAAACAGAGCTATTATTACCCTGGGCCATCCCATAGTTTCAATATAACTTTTAATTTTTTCCATCAGTTCCTCCTATCCCTACCATCAATTCTCCAAATTTAATTATATCTGCTTCTGGAGGCAGTATCCCAGCTACTTTACCCTCTGTTATTATAGCTATCCTGTCACTGATACCCCGGAGCTCCTCAAGCTCTGAAGAAGTTATAACTATCGTAGTACCATATTTTTCATTGTATTCCCGGAGAGTTTCCAAAACTAATTTTTTTGCTCCTACATCTATTCCCCTGGTCGGCTCCGAAACCATCAACAATTCAGGTTTCATAGTAAATGCCTTGGCCAGGCAGACTTTCTGCTGATTCCCCCCACTGAGTTCTCCAGCTGTCTGCTTAGAACTTATACATCTGATCTCTAATTTCTTTATATACTCCAATGCGTTTTTTTCCACATTTTTTTCATCGACCCACTCTACCAGACCTCCGAGATATTTTTTAATAAATTCATCCTTGATTTGGATTGCAGAGTAAGCTATATTATCTTCAATAGTTCCATCCAGGAGAAGCCCGACTCCCTTTCTGTCTTCCGACACCAAAAAAATACCATTTTCCAGGGGTAACTTAGGCTTATTCAGCTCTAAATTTTCCCCTTTAAAAGTTAATTTTCCTCCTGTGGTATAGAGCCCCATGACTCCATTGGCTATCCCCAATTTTCCCTGTCCTGCCATTCCGCCTATTCCCAAAATTTCACCTTTATATACTTTCAGATCTAATTTTTTTACTGTTTCTCCAGGCATATCTACCCAAAATTCATCTAATTCCAGCAGAACTTCCTTGTTTTCAGTTACTTTTTTTACCGCTTCTGATTCACTAAAACTTCTCCCGATCATCCATTCAGTTATTTCATGGGAGTTAGTTTTCTTTGTTTCTACCTCCTTTATTAAGATCCCATCCCGAAGAACTACTACCTTGTCACTTATTTCCATGATCTCATTTAATCTATGGGTTATGAAAACTATTGAGATCCCCTCATTGGCCAGTCGTTTCATCGTTTGCAATAGAATCTCTGCTTCCGATTCTGTGAGTACTGCTGTAGGTTCATCGAGCACCAATAACTTAGTATTTTCTCTTTCAATCTCACGAGCTATCTCTGTAAATTGTTTGTGTGCTACCGGCATCTCCTTTATTATAGTTTTTGGATCCATCTTTACACCTAGATGTCCCACTGCTATCCCTGCTCTGGCTTCCATCTCTAAACTATCTAATTTTTTTATCCTGTCTCCAAATAGAATTTCTAAAAAACTATTTTTAGTCGATTCCCTATTAAGAACTATATTTTCAGTAGCTTCAAATCCAGGTATCAGGGAAAATTCTTGATGTACCATCCCTATTCCTGCTTCCAAAGCATCAAATGGAGATTTAAAATCTATTTCCTTTCCTTCAAATTTTATACTCCCGCCATACCCACCTGTTTCACGAATTACAGGCATTCCAAATATAGTTTTCATTAGAGTCGACTTTCCCGCTCCATTTTCCCCTACTAAACCTATTATCTCACCCTTATTTATACTTATATTTATATCTTTCAACACGCAATTTTCGCCAAATGATTTGGATAAATTTTCTATCTTTAAAAGTAGTTCACTCACTCGTTTCCCCCTGTTTTCCGATTTAATGATAAAAAAGGGGCTTTCGCCCCTCCACCTTATCTTAGTTAGGTTTTTAGTTAATTTCAAAATATTTTTCAGGAACTTCAAGGTTTGTCATATTTAAATATCCTTTTCCAAATACATATGTATCTTGGTATACTAAGAAAAAGTTCTCTCTCTCTATCCCATCAACATCTACATATTCACTTCCATTCCAACCTGCTCCAGGACTTTGCATTCCTAAAGATGCCATAACTTCATCAAAATCATCTATCTCTGATCTTCCTTCTATTACATCTATTGCATGAGTTCCTAAAGCTACTGCTGCAGCAAAGTTATATGAATATGCCCATGTTCCCATTCTTCCAGATCCACCAGCTTTAACTACTGATTTTTCAACTTTCTTTAATATCTTAGGCCAATTTCCCTTTTCACTCTTATCAAATTTCACTCCTAAAGCTCCAGGATATCCCATTGTTGGAGAAGGTAGATCCGCTTCTACGAAGTATCCGCCATCTTCTGCTATCCTCTTTAATAGTGGCTCAGTCTGTGCATCATTTGTTGCGAAAAATGCAGTATCCTTACCGTATTTTTTTAACCATGAAGGCACTTTTTCTAAGATAAATTGTTGAGCTCCTGCTACACCGACATCACTTACAGGGTCTGGGGCAGTCATAGTTATAAATTCCATTCCTAAATCTGATGCCGCCTGTTTCATGATATCTCTTCTTCTAGATAAAAGTTCATAACTCATATGTCTAGGAAATGATATATGCATAAATTTCTTTGCTCCCATCTCTTGAGCTGCTTTTACAATTAAGTAACCTCTAGCTACATTATCAGGATTTAATACTAAATCTGCTACATCTGCTATCATCTCTGGATCTTCATGGGGACTATTTGCAATTAATAGAATATCAGGATTTTTTTCTCTAACTCTTCTAAAAGCTTCCACTGTTCCAGGAATAGCTTCTGTTACAACTATTGCTTTCATCTTAGGATCGTCTGCTAAACTTACGATTTGAGAGATTGTAGTTTCCATCTCCTGCATGAAGTTATCCGGGTAAGTTATATGTATTACTTTCCCTCCGTTTTCAGCTGCTCCAAACTTGTTTATTAACTCTTGAGCTCCTCTGAGCCCATCTTCTGATTGAGACACTGTCCCAGATACTACACCAATATGGTAGTCTGCTGAAAAGGCAAACGCCGACATTACAAACATTGTAACTAACAAAAATAATTTTTTCATCCTTTCATCTCCTTAAATAAAATTATATATAAATACCACTTATTTGGCACTATACTTCGTTAAAAAAGTACATTTTAAACTATTAGTATTGAGTTTACTCTATCGCGAACATTTTGTCAATAGTTTTGGACGTTTTTATTTTTAATCTAAAGAGGTCATACAACAGAAAAAGAAAAAAAGGTGCTAGAACGCACCTTTTTTTAGATTTTTCTTATTTTTACATTAATCTCTATATATCATACCTTTATTTATTTCTTCTAAACTGCCAGCACCTGTCAATATCATAGCTTGATATAGTTGATTTTTCAAAGTTTCCAAAGTTATTTTTACTCCTTCCCTTCTCCCTCCTACACTTCCCCAAATAACAGGTCTTCCCACCAATACACAGTGAGCTCCAAGGGCTAAGAATTTTACTATATCCATTCCTTCCCTTACTCCTCCATCAGCTATTACTACCATCTTATCTCCTACAGCAGCAGATATTTCAGCCAAAGTCTCAACTGAACTTATAGTACCATTCAACACACGGCCTCCATGGTTAGACACTATGATTCCTGCTACTCCTGCTTCCATAGCTATCTTTGCTTCTTCTACACTTAGGATTCCCTTTAATATAAACGGTAACTTAGTTGAATTTACCAATTCCTTTAATTCTTCCACTGATTTTGGTCCTACAGGCTGTCCCATAGTACTCATAACCAATAATCCAGCTCCATCTACATCTACTCCTACAGCCAGCGCTCCTGCATCTTCTGCCATCCTTATCCTTTTTATGATCTCAGAGTTTTCACGAGGTTTTATGATAGCCACACCATTACCGTCCACTTTTTTTATAGCTTCTATTCCCCATCTATAAAAATCCGGATTCCCTCCATCACCTATCATAGCGATAGTTCCGCATTCTAAACTTCCATTTACGATGTCATCTATATAATCTTCCTCTTCTATGGCTCCTCCGGCATTATAGTTTAATCCTGTTATGGGAGCTACCATTACCGGACTAGAAAGTACCTTTCCTAAAAAATTAAATTTAACATCAGGATCCTTGGCATTGTGTAATGTTCTCATCATAACTCTGATCTCATTTAATTTATTATAATTTCTCTGCATAGTTGAGCCGTTTCCTGCTCCACCCATTCCTGGAACCATCCCCCTGCACCATACACCATTACATTCACGACATATTGCACATACACCTTTCATCTTTTCCCGGGCATTTTTTTTTATCTCTGCTAAGTTCATTTTTTACCTCCATATTTAAATTATTTATTCTCTATATTAGTTTTTTTATCTCTCATAATCGTATCTCAAAATCACCTTAAATTCAGCTGTTTTTTGTCTCTTAAATCTTACCATAAAATTAAAAAAGTTATAACTTTATATGGGGGTTTTCTAGTTAAAAAAATAACTAATTTTGTTGTATCTTTTTTGTTTTAAAAATGCTAAAATTTATCGATTTATAGGAAACATAATTTAAATCAATAAAATTTAAAGTTTAATAAACTTTATTACATCGGGGGGAGGTAGAGTAAAATGAAAAGACACTTAAAGGGGTTATTTTTTGATTATTTTGTTATTAATTTAGGACTGATATTATCAGCCATTGGGATAGGAATTTTCTTGGTTCCTGGGAGACTAGTCAGTAGCGGAGTTCCAGGAGTTGCCACTATATTATTTTATGGGATGGGAATCCCGATTGGTCTTACCATTCTAATCTTTAATATTCCTATATTTATCTTAGGGGTTAAAGTATTCGGAAAGGAATATGGATTCAAAACTTTTTTTGGAATTGTAGGTTTAGCTTTTTATACCCAAACATTTCAAACCTTATTAAACAATACATCTGTAATTGACTATGCAAAGGGCGGAAATTTACTCTTAGCACCTATTTTTGGCGGGTTATTTTTAGGTTCAGGAATGGGTTTAATCTTTAGGTTTGGTGGAAGTATGGGAGGAGCCGATATCCTGGGACAGGTTATCAGTAAGTACTCCAGACTGCCAGTTCCCCATGCTATCTTGATGTTGGATATCCTTGTAATGGGAAGCGGTATAGTAGTTTTCGGAATAGAAAGAGGACTCTATGCTATCCTGTCTGCATTTACATGTAATTTGATATTAAATAAGATATTTGAAGGTGTAAGTCATAGTAAGATGGTATATATTACCAGTTCTAAATATGATGAGATTCAAGAACTTCTAGCTAATGATATCCAGACTGAGAGTACCACTATTATGACTAAGAGTCGTATCCAAGATTCTGAAAGAAAGATGATCATGGTTATCTTAAAGAATAAACAGCTTCGTGACTTACAGGTATTTATGAAAAGAATAGACCCAACAGCTTTCATTGTTATCTCAGAAGTATATGAAGTTTTCGGGGATGCAGAAGACGAATAAACGTAACGTGATGTTACACTCAATTAACCACAATTAAAAATTTTAAATAGAAAACCCCTCCTAAAAATTTAGGAGGGGTTTTTGTTAAAATTATTGTCTGATCTCACCTTGATACTTTTTCTTGATAAGTCCTAAGATCTTATCGATTGCTGCAGTTACTTCACTTTCTTCCAAAGTTCCTGTTGTTTTTCTAAGAACTATATTAATAGCTACTGATTTTTTATCTGCCTCTACTTTTTCACCTTCATAGATATCAAATAAGTTAACACCTTCGATGATGTTTGAAGATTTTTTAATATCTCCTAACATATCTCCAACTAATTTATCTCTATCCATCAAGATAGCTAAGTCTCTATTTACTGCCGGATATTTTACTATCTTCTCGTATTTCACCTTAGTTTTTCCATATTTTACTATCTTAGCTAATTCTAACTCTGCTAGATATACTCTTTCTCTTGAGATAGACATAGCTTCAGCTACATCTGGGTGAACCTCTCCAAAAGTACCGATATAATCTCTTCCCACTAAGATATCTACCGCTCTACCTGGATGGTAACTTTTGTTTTCAGTTCTTCTTAACTGATATCTAGTCATTCCCATATCTTTTAGATAAGTTTCTACATATCCTTTTAAGTCATAAAAATCGTAAGCTTCAGGTTTTGCATCCCATAGACTTCTTTCCTCTCTACCAGCTAAAGCAATTCCTACTTTTACAACTTCATCTGCTAAAGTTTCTGCTTTAGTAAATGTTCTAGATACTTCAAATATCTTCAAATCATTTATATTTCTATTGAAATTATCTCTGATATTAGTAAGTAAACCGTACATTAAAGTAGGTCTAAGTGTTACCATATCCTCATTTATAGGATTTTTGATATCTATAGTTTCTGCTTCTACCTTTAATTTCCCTAAAATTCCTCTAGGAATAAAGCTATAGTTTATAACTTCTTGTAATCCCATGTCTCTTAAGTGTTTTTTAGAAGTATCAGTAGTTTGGAATTCCTCATCTACTACACCAGCTTTAATATTTTCCACCGGCATCTTATCTTCAATATTTTCAAAACCATACATTCTGATGATCTCTTCATATAGATCTGCTGATCTAGTGATGTCATTTCTATATGATGGAGGAGTTACAGAGATTTTGTTTTCTCCCCTGTTTTTTATCTGCATATTTAAGCTGTTTAATATCTTTCCTACTGTATCTAATTCTATTTCCTTACCTACAAATTTATTTAATCTGTTGATATCTAAAGAAACTTCTCTAGAAGTATAAGGATCTGTATATACATCTACATATTCTCCTACAACTTCACAATCAGTTAGAGACTGAATTAAAGATGATGCTCTTTCTAATACAACTAAAGTATTATCTCTATCTATCCCTCTCTCAAATCTATATGAAGAATCAGAAGATAATCCTAATGTTTTAGCTGTTTTTCTTATATTTTCAGGAGTAAAGTATGCTACTTCTAATAATATATCAGTAGTATTTTCATCTACCTCTGTATCTTTCCCACCCATGATTCCAGCTATTGCGACAGCCTTTGCCTCATCAGCAATAACTAATTCAGAGTTGTTTAATTCTCTCTCTTCACCATCTAAAGTAGTGATTTTTTCACCTTTTTCAGCTTCTCTTACAGTTATCTTTGAACCCTCTAATTTAGAGTGGTCAAAAGCGTGCATAGGCTGGTTATATTCAAACATAATATAGTTAGTTACATCCACAATATTATTGATTGGTCTAAGTCCGATAGCTTTCAATCTTCTCTTTAACCATTCTGGTGACTCTTCTACCTTTACATTTTTTAATATTCTAGAGCTGTATCTAGTACATCTTTTATCGTCGTTGATATCCACAACAATTCCAGATGGTCCAGTTAAAGTTCTGATATCAGATGTAGGGTATTTTACCTTTCTCTCATAATAAGCTGCTACTTCTCTTGCTATACCAATATGAGATAAACAGTCAGGTCTGTTAGGTGTAATTTCTAATTCAAAAATTATGTCATCTAACCCTAAATGTGTTCTGATGTCTTCACCGATAGGTGCATCTTCAGATAAAATTACAATTCCATCTCCATCTGTACCCATTCCTAATTCTACTTCTGAACAAAGCATTCCACAAGATTCTACTCCTCTTACTTTAGCTTTTTTAATCTTAAAGTTTCCAGGTAAAACAGCTCCTATTTTGGCTACTATTACCTTATCTCCTAATTTATGGTTAGGAGCTCCACAGATTATTTGTAAAGGTGTCTCTTCCCCTACATTTACCTTTAATAGTGATAATTTATCTGCATCAGGATGTTGACCATATTCTACAACATGTCCTACCACTACGTTATCTAGATGTTGTCCTTGCTCTTCTATTGCCTCAACCTCTTGACCTATCATAGTCAGGGCATTTTCAAGCTCTTTAACATCTTCATTTATCTCTACATATTCTTTTAACCATTCTAAAGATATTAACATTTTTTCCTCCAAATTATTAACTCTTCCTCCTAGGTTTCCACTTTAAAAAAGGGAAACCAAAGCTAAAATAATTAGCAATAGTTTGCTCTTTAGTAAAGAGTAAACGACAACAAGAAAAGAGTTGTGTTTTTTCTATTTTTTCTTAAACATTATAAAAAGATCAGGGTCTATTAAAAGTTGAATTGCTTTAAGAATCTCATATCATTGTCATAAAATGCTCTTAAGTCATCTATACCATGTCTCAACATAGCAACTCTTTCTATTCCCATTCCAAATGCAAATCCACTTATTTCATCTGCATCATAATTTACACTTTTTAATACTTCAGGATCTACCATTCCGCAACCCATTATTTCTAACCAACCTGTATTTTTACAAAGTCTACAACCTTTTCCTTTACAGATTACACATTCTACGTCCATCTCTGCTGAAGGTTCTGTGAACGGGAAAAAATGAGGTCTAAACCTTACATTAGTTTCTCCAAATACCTTATTTACAAATTCAGTTAAGATTGCTTTTAAGTTAGCGAATGATATATTTTCTCCTACCATCAATCCTTCCATTTGGTGGAACATTGGTGTATGAGATACATCGTAGTCAGATCTATATACCTTTCCTGGACATACCATTCTAAATGGTGCCGTTTTATTTTGCATATATCTAATTTGTACAGGTGATGTATGTGTTCTTAATACTGTATTATCATCAATATAGAAAGTATCCTGTAGATCTCTCGATGGATGAGTTTCTGGTATATTTAATGCATCAAAGTTATTAAATGTAGTTTCTAATTCCGGTCCTGCTGCTACATCGAATCCCATCTCTATAAATATATTCTTTAAGAAATCCATAGTTTCTGTTATAGGGTGTAATCTTCCAGTTCCTGTTTCTCTTCCTGGTAAACTAACATCTATAGTTTCGTTATTCATTCTCTCATTTTTTTCTGCGTCCTTTAGCTCAGTCATCTTAGTTTCAATTTCATTAGTAATAAAATCCCTAACTTCGTTAGCTAATTGACCAATAACAGGTCTTTCTTCCTTCGATAAATTTCTCATACCTTTCATGATATCTGTTAATTTACCTTTTTTCCCCAAAATCTCTACCTTTAGATCTTCTAGTTCTTTTACACTAGTTATTGAAGTTAAGCTAATAGCTACTTCATCCTTTAGAGCGTTTATTATCCCTTTCATCTTGCCTCCTAAAAACTTTCTTATATCATTAATCTCATAGTATTTTATCAAATTTTTGATGATTATCATACTTTTTTTTAGTTTATAACTTTCTATGCTCTATATTGATTTCATCATTATTTATATTCAGTATCCCATAAAGCCCATCTTTCACGGCTCCAGGGTTAAATAAAATCATCTCTTCTTCCTCTAAATAAGGGACATGTGTATGACCAAAGATACATAAGTCGTTACCTCTGTCTTTTGCTTCCATCCTCAAATAATCATAACTTGTTTTAACTCCATATAGATGACCGTGGGTCAAAAATACCTTTTTTCCTGATAGTTCAAACTCTAAAGTATCTTCCGTATTATGATCCATATAATCACAGTTTCCTCTGACTATATAATATTTAGAATTTTCATATACATATGATAATTCCTCCACATCTTTACTGTAATCTCCAGCTGAGATAACAACATCTGGAACTTCCTTCTCCCATATTTTCATCAAATTATCCAACCTTGAATGACTATCCGATATTATCAATACTTTCATAATGACTCCCTTCTCACTCTTCCTTTTGACATCGAGGAAAGAGTCTAGATTAATTTAGGAGGAGAACAACAGTTCTCCTCCTAAAAACTTTTTTTATTAATATAAAATATTATCCTATATAGATAGGAATATCTATATTCTCCAATAATTTTAACCCTGTATTTCCTGTCAATCTCTCCAATAGGAAGGAATGTTTAAGATCTCCCATAATTAAGATATCAAATTCTTTACTCTTTTCAGAGATTATATCTATAGGTTTCCCCTCTAATTCTAAAGTATTCAATGTTTTTCCTGCTATCTCCATATATTTTGAAAATTCATTATCAGTTTCATCATCTAAATTTACGGCGACAGAGGTAAAATTATTTAATTTATTAAACATATTTAAGAAGGTAAAGATAGATTTATTTACCCTTTCACTCTTATCGTTAGCAATCATAACTTTTTCTACCTTCAAACTATTATTTTCAGGAATCAATAGAACAGGTTTATAGTGATGTCTGAGAAGATCTTTTTGGTTAGCTGTAATAGTCTTAGATTTCTCTATCACTACTAAATCAAATCCCAACATTTTTTCTTGGACGATCTCTTGGGTAATTCCCTCTTCTATTAATAGGTGTTCCACTGGAAAATAATTTTTAAATACTTTTTTTAATTCTTCTACCTGGATGTTTTCTGATTTTTCCCACTCCCTGATCAAGAAATTAGCTGAATTATCCACAACCAACCCCTCTACTGTAGGAGGTAATACTTCATATTTTCTTATATCTCTAATATATAGCCCGTATACTTCTGTTCCGTACTTTTCTTTTAAATGTTGTCCTGTTTTTAGTAAATTATTTTTGTCCAGTTCATTTCCGAATAAAATCAAAATTCTATTTAACATAAGTACCCCTCCATTTGAATAACTAATAATCAACAATTATCAATTATTTTTAATTCATTAAGTATTTACATTTTTCTACAAAACTATATATATTCCTTTTTTTTCTTATTTTTTTTCTTCTGTTATCTCTAAAAGTTCCTCTTCAATAAGTTCTTCTAGGTTTCTTTTTACCTTGATTGTAGAAACTACATGTTCCGTATCTTCTACTCTCATGATCTTTACACCTTGAGTTGCTCTTCCAATTAAAGATATATCCTCTACTGGAGTCCTGATTACAACTCCATTTGAAGTAATAGCCAATAATTCCTCATCATCAGTTACAGATTTTACATCTACAACCTTTCCGTTTCTAGCACTTACTCTGATGTTGATTACACCTTTTCCACCTCTTGATTGACTGGTATAACCGCTTATTCTTGTTCTTTTTCCATATCCATTTTCAGTTATAGTAAGGATCTTAGCATCTTCACGTTCAACTATTACTCCTGATACTACCTCATCTTCTGGACGTAGAGTGATTCCTTTTACTCCAGTTGCTGATCTTCCCATAGATCTTACATTATCTTGTGGGAACTTTATAGAGTATCCTAGTCTTGTAGCTACAAATACCTCACTTTCTTTGGTATCTACTAATCCAACGAAGATAAGATCATCACCGTCTTTTAAGTTTATAGCACGTAAACCGGATTTATTTATGTTTTTAAACTGACTTAAGTTAGTTTTCTTCACTATACCGTTTCTAGTTAGGAAGAATACTTCATGTTCTTCAGAGAAATCTCTAACTTTGATTATAGATCTTACCTTCTCATCTTCTCCTAAATTAATCATATTTTCAATTAATTTACCTCTAGCCTGTTTAGAGAATTCTGGGATTTCATATACTTTTAAGCTGTATACTTTTCCGCTGTCTGTATAGATCATCATGGTATCCAAGTTAGAAGCAGCATACATATTTTCTACGAAGTCACCCTCTACTGTATTTTGGCTGCTTACACCTTTTCCGCCTCTTTTTTGTGCTTTATACTTATCCTGGCTTATTCTCTTTACATAACCTTTATTAGTCAGAGTTACGATTACTTTCTCATCTGAAATTAAGTCCTCTATATTGATATCTAATCTAGATTCCTCTATTTGAGTTCTTCTTTCATCAGAATAATTTTCTTTAATCTCTTCTAATTCTTCTGTTATTATCTCATAAACTTTTCCTTCGTTATCTAAGATAAAGTTTAATTCTTTTATTATCTCTACTAGAGCTGTGTATTCATTCTCTATTTTATCTCTTTCTAATCCAGTTAATCTTTGTAATTTCATATCTAAGATCGATCTAGCTTGAGCTTCACTAAATGAATAATCAATTTTTAAAGTTTCTTTAGCCATATTGGCATCTTTTGACCCTCTAACTATCTTGATTATCTCTCCGATATTATCTAGAGCTATTCTAAAACCTTCTAAGATATGAGATCTTTTTTCAGCTTTTTCTAATTCAAACTTAGTTCTTCTAGTTATTACATCGAATCTATGATTGATATAGTGGTCTAATATTTCTTTTAGCTTCAATACTTTTGGTACATTATCAACTAAAGCTAACATAATAATTCCAAATGTATTTTGTAACTCAGTATATTTATATAATTTATTCAAGATTAATTCAGGTTCTTCTCCCCTTTTAGTCTCTATTACTACTCTTATACCATTTCTATCAGATTCATCTCTAAGATCAGTTATTCCTGTAACCTTTTTTTCTTTTACAAGGTTAGCGATCTTTTCTATCATCCTAGCTTTATTTACTTGGAATGGTACTTCGTTGATTATTATCGAACTCTTTCCATTCTTATGCTCTTCAATCTTTACCTTACCTCTTACTCTTACTCTACCTCTACCAGTAGTATAAGCATCATAGATTCCTTTTTTCCCATCAATTATTCCACCAGTTGGGAAATCAGGTCCACTTATATATTCGATCAGGTCTCTAGAAGTTATTCTAGTTGCCTCTCCTAAAATCCCTGAAATAACCTCTTTTACCTCTCTAAAAGTAGTCAATGAAAGATCTTTTGGTATCTCTGTATAATCTTCAATTTCTGAAGAAGCTTCCCTAGCGTCTCTTTCTTTTTGAAGTTTAAGATTTAATGCGTCATTTTCTTCTATTGATTTATCTACAACAGCCTTTATTTTTTCAATTGTATTCAATAATCTATCTTCATCAGATACTTCAGCTTTTGAGATCATCTTTTCAATTCTTTCAAAACTAATCTCTGCATCGATCTTTTCTGTAGAGTTAGTAATTAATTCCTTTATTTTTTCAAAACCTTCTACGATCCCGTCTTTTTTACCCTTTATCTCTAGTCTATTATTTATAACAGCTAAGATTCCATCTACTAATTCTCCTAAGTTATGAGGAGGTATATTTGTCGCCATTCCGACTGCGATACCAGTTGCTCCATTTAATAGTAAATTAGGTAGTTTTGCAGGTAATACAATAGGTTCATCCAATGAATCATCAAAGTTTTTTCTATAATCTATAGTATTTTTGTCTAAATCTACCAATAATTCTTTGGTGATTTTAGCCATTCTTGCTTCTGTATATCTCATGGCTGCTGCCGAATCTCCATCTATCGATCCAAAGTTTCCATGTCCATCTATTAATTCATATCTATAGTTAAAATCTTGAGCCATTCTAACCATGGTATTATAAACAGCCGAATCTCCATGTGGATGATACTTACCCAGTACTTCTCCGACGATTCTAGCCGATTTTTTATGTGGTTTATCACTAGTCATTCCTAACTCATTCATGGCAAAAAGAATTCTTCTATGAACTGGTTTTAGTCCATCTTTTACATCTGGTAATGCTCTACTTACGATTACACTCATAGAGTAGTCCAAATACGATTCTTTCATCTCTTGTTCTATATATCTAGTTATTATATTTGACATCTAATCCTCCCTGAATTAATTTACCCTCACCTGTCCTCACGGACACCATCTCCCTTGACATCGTAAAAATCATATTTATTAAATATAATTTTTTTGTACTCGTCAATCGGGAGAAGATAGGTCATTTATAAGAGATAGAATTCTACCTCTTACTATTTTATATTTTTAAGAAGCTAAACCTTCTATTTTTTTCTTATTTACTGTAATTTTTACAGCAAGCACTCTATATATCCAAGTTCTTTACGAATTCGGCTCCCTCTTCGATAAATTTCTTTCTAGGTTCTACCTTGTCACCCATCAATTTATCAAATAACTTATCTGCTTCTACAGCGTCATCTATACTTACCTGTAATAATGTTCTTGTATCTGGATCCATTGTTGTTTCCCATAGCTGATCTGGATTCATCTCTCCTAGCCCCTTATATCTTTGAAGGGTAAATCTTCTGTTTTCTATGTTAAGTAATTCCGTTGCATCCTTCATTTGTTTATCCGTATAAGCATATTGTACCGATCTACCAGCTGTTATCTTAAATAATGGTGGTTGAGCGATATATATATTTCCATTAGTTATTAGATCTGACATATATCTAAATAGGAATGTTAAGATTAAAGTTCTGATATGAGCGCCATCTACATCGGCATCGGTCATGATTATGATCTTATGGTATCTTAATTTTTCAAGAGTCATCTCATCATTCATTCCAGCACCAAATGCCGTGATCATAGCTCTTACTTCTGTATTTTCTAATGCTCTATGTAATCCAGCTTTTTCTACATTCAGTATCTTTCCTCTTAGTGGTAAGATAGCTTGTGTATGTCTGTCTCTTCCTTGCTTTGCTGATCCTCCTGCTGAATCTCCCTCTACTATATAGACTTCGCATTCTTCAGGTTTCTTAGATGAACAGTCTGCAAGTTTTCCCGGTAATGACCCTACTTCTAGTGCAGATTTTCTCATTACTAATTCTCTTGCTTTTTTAGCGGCTTCCCTTGCTTTTTTAGACATCAAGATCTTTTCGATTACATTTCTTGCGTCTGCCGGAGTATCCTCTAAGTGCATCTTTAGATATTTACCTACAATACCAGAAACTATACTAGTAACTTCTGAACTACCTAATTTTGTCTTAGTTTGTCCCTCAAATTGAGGATCTGGTACTTTTACAGATATAATTGCTGTCATTCCCTCTCTGATATCACTACCTTGGAAGTTTCCATCTCTTTCTTTTATAAGTCCCATAGTTTTAGCTACATCGTTTACTACACGAGTAAGAGCAGTTCTAAATCCACTTACATGGGTTCCACCTTCATGGGTATTTATATTATTAACAAATGAGAATATGCTCTCTCTTTGCTTTATTGTATAAGTCATGGCAATCTCTACGACTACCCCTTCAGCCTCTCCATTCATATAGATAGGTTCTTTGATTAATTTTTCATTTCCATCCTCTAACTCAGCCAGGAAATCGATTATACCACCGTCAAATTGTAATATTTCCTCGACTTTATCTTCTTTTCTAGAGTCAGTAAGTACTATCTCTAAGCCTTTATTCAAATAAGCCAATTCTTTTAGTCTGTTCTTCAAAGTTTCGAAACTATAGATTAAAGTTTCAAATATCTCATGATCAGCTTTAAATAATATTCTAGTACCAGTTTCCTTAGTTTTACCTATTGTTTTTACATCAAACATAGGTTTTCCTCTTTCCAATCTTTGATGGAAGATTTCACCATCCGTCTTTACATAAACTTCCATCCATTCAGATAGAGCATTTACTACTGAGATACCTACTCCATGAAGTCCCCCAGATACTTTGTAGTTATCGTTCTCAAACTTACCACCAGCATGTAATACAGTCAATACAATCTCCAATGCTGATTTTCCATGTTTAGGATGCATTCCTGTGGGAATTCCTCTTCCGTTATCGATTACTTCAATTATATTGTCTTCCAATACATTTATAATTATCTTGTTACAATGCCCTGCCAAGGCTTCATCTACTGAGTTATCTACTACTTCCCACACAAGATGGTGTAATCCCCTTTCAGATGTAGAACCAATATACATTCCCGGTCTTTTTCTAACGGCTTCTAATCCTTCTAAAACCGTTATATCTTCCGCTTTATAATTATTACTCATCTAACTTACCCTCCTAAATCTTATTTCTTCAACAGCTGTATAAATTCCTCTGCCCTTTTCTCTATATATTCATCCTCTAGTTCACCTAAATCTATTATAAAATATAGTTTAGACAACTCAAAAGCCAGCTCATCTTTCCTGTCTCTCAAATAGATATCTATATTTTTTTTTATCTTGGATAGTTTTTTTAATTTTATTCTGTTATATTCTTTTTCTGTTAGATCTTCTATCTCCCTTACAGCCTGGAAATATTTCAGCATTTTTCTATCTTTAAAGGCTTTCATAAGGGTTTCTTCTAGTTTTAAAACTTCTTTATTCATGCATATAGCACACATAGGCTCAGGGGAACTATAATAAATTCCACACTTACACTGCTTATATCCATGAAGTTTCAAGTATTTTTTTCGTTTATATGATTTTTCCAAAACAACCTTTGTCTGTTTTTTTATAAAATCATCTTTTATTTCTTTGAGCTCCTCTTCCATCTGCAGATATTCTTCAGCGGTTAAGGTCACACTGTCTAAATCTATCGAGTCATCTCTTTCTTTTTCATTCAAAAAATAATCTTTAGTATCTTTTTTTCCAATTTTAAAGATTATCTCACTTACATAATCTCCACCTAAAAATTCATTGGTTTTCACTATGATAGATTTCTTTTGAAAATTCATCTGCTGGATCCAAATCGAATTTTCTACTCCTACAAAAAGTTTTCCCTGTTTCAAGAAGATAACAAAACTTTTTTTAGAAAGTTCCCCCACTATTTTATCCCATTCTGATTTTAAAATACCTTCCTTTAGGAGCCGGCTCTTAGTTATGGCTGCTTCCATCAGATCACTTACATCTACTAGATTTTTAACCATCTATCTCACCTCTGTGTACATAAAATCTTTTCGCTTCTATCTCTAGATCTGAGGTAGAACTAATAAATAGTTGTATCTCCCTCTTTTGAAAATATTTCAATATATTTTCCTTCCTTATGGAGTCAAAATAAGATGATATATCATCTATTATAAAGATAGGCGTTTCTTTTTTTTCTTTTATTATCATATCTATTTCAGATATTTTTAAGGCAAATACTATGGATTTTTTCTCCCCTTGAGATGAATAAGATTTGGCTTCCTTATTGTCTAAACGAAAGATAAAATCATCTCTTTGTGGACCAATAAGGGAATATCCATATCGTAATTCACGACCCCTTACCTCTTCATAACTTTTCTTTATTTTACCCTCTATTTCCTCCAAAGTAGGAGATCTTAATTCTCCTAAAAAGGATTTATACCCCAAGGTCAGCTCCTTTTCCCCATCAAATAATTTTCGATAGTTTAAAGACAATAACCTTGAAACATTTTTTACATAATCGATTCTTTTCTTTACTACTAATGATGCATATTTTATAAACTCTAAATTATAGATCTCAAACATTGGATCGTTGGTATTTCTATCCTTTAGATATTTATTTCTGAATTTTAACAGTTTGGATACCGACTTTAAATAAAGATAGTACTCTGGATCTGCCTGAGCTATCTCATAGTCAAAGAACGATCTTCTCACACTGGGCGACCCAATAATAAGCTCTATATCTTCTGGTATAAAAGATATAATATTTAATTTACCCAAAAATTCATCATACTTAATCGATTTCCTATTATAGGAATATATCTTCTTTTTTTCATCTACTTTTACCGATATGGATTTTAGTGCTATCCTATCCTCATAGTTAACAAAAGCTCCCATCTTATGGCGACCGTACTTTATCATTTCCTTATTTTTACTGGTTCGAAAACTCTTTCCTGTAACCGTAAAATAAACAGCCTCCAGTATACTAGTTTTCCCCTGACCATTTTTCCCTAAAAATAAGTTAAATCTACGATCAAATTCCAAGTGCTCATCATCTAAGTTTCTAAAATTGATCATATTCATATCTAGGATTTGCATCTTAGCACCTCTTACGCTATTACTTCTATCTTTTTACCGTCAAATTCTACGATATCTCCCACACGGATCTTCTTCCCTCTTCTAGTTTCGATCTCGCCATTTACTTTGACCATCTCTTCAGTAATTACATGTTTTGCATCTGATCCGCTACCTACTATATTGGCCCATTTCAATAATTGATCCAATTTAATAAATTCCGTTGTAATTTGTATTTTTTCCATTTCTTTACCTCCAAGTTTATTGAATATTTTCTAAACCAACTTAATCACTTTCCCTTTAAAAAGTTTTTCAAAGTAAGGATTAATTTTAATAAAATTTAGATCATCTATCCAATATAATTACACATTATATTTTATCACATTTCCCCTTTATTATCAATTAAAACGGCTTCTCAACAATCTGTCTTAATCCCACCATTAAAAAGTTTTTTAACCATCCTTATTTGACAGATTAGAGGGTCTCAGAAATAAAAAAATAGAACTCGAAAGTCCTATTTTTTTATTCCACTATTTTTTTATAAAAATTTTATCTCTCATAGGATTTTTTATATCCAATACAAAGTCTTTAAACTCTTTATAATCCTCTTTTTTTACAATTCCAACAGGAATATAGATCTCTCTAGTTATATCTATAATATTTTTATCTTGTTCTGAAATAAATTTATATTTTGCAGTTCTATCTCCTACCTTAAATTCCTTTACAATATTCAGCCCATTGATAAATTTTGAAGTTTCTAGAATATCTTTATTCTGACTAAGGTCTATTCTAAAAGTTTCCTTCGTAGATATCTCACTGTATATTTGATAGTCATGATCTCTTTTGTCTAAAGACAAACTTAAGTTAAGCTCCACAGGAGAAATCATAAAATATAGATATTTATCTTGATCTATAACCAAGTTATCAGCCTTTAAACTATACGACATTTTCATAGGGGTTTTATAATCCATAAAATCACCGAATTTAGTTTCCCCAACTATTGTAGTCGATGAGTTACCAAAATCTTGATCTATAACATTTTTCCTCTGAGTAGGAAGCATTTCCCCATAAGACCTTATAAAACTATCCCTTGCCCCCTTAAATTCAAGACTTACACCTATTTTTGCATCGTCATCTTCTAATTTATAGAGATAGTTTTTATTCTCCTTATAATCTATTTTTGGTTCATAGACCTGAGGGAGATAGTTATTTTTTCTAGAGATATAATTTGTTTTTTCATCAAATGCATCTAGGTATTTATATCTACTATTTAATAGAACTATTCTTCCATCGACGTATGTTCCTACAGTATATATCGAATGATTCATAGGATACTTTATCTGGTAAGGTGAACTTTTAAAAAATGAGTCTAATATGATCACAGGGTATATATCATCAATATTTTGTGCTCTAACGAGCCCTATAAATAATGCATTCAAATCAATTATAGACCCATATTTTTGATAGATAATCTGATCTAAATTTAGCGGTTTAAAATCTGATTGATCTAAATATATATTTTGAGCAGTAAAATTATTTATTACATATGAATATATTTTAGCTACTTTATCTATTTTTTCTTCGGTATTCCCTGCTATCTTATTAGAAAGCTCTCTGACCTTAGGGCTTATTTCTATATTATCCATGGATTTTAGTTTTTCTTTACTCAGATCTGACCAATCTTTATAAAAAGAATATACAACTTTATTTATATCTAATAAGAGGCTTACAGGCATAGCCTCCTCCCACTTTAAAACTTTTGTATTCTTCGAACTAAAGGTAAGGATATATCTATCATCTAAAACTTTTTTATCCTCAACTATATTATCTCCTACAACCTCATAGTTTAGCTTCATAGATTTTGGATAATCTATCATTTTAGTTTTATTTACAGATGGAATTTCACCATCAAAAGGTTCATTCCCACCTAGAGGGGAAGTATACTTAGTTTTAATAGTATAATCAGTTATAATATAAGTTCCCGGTTCTACTTTGGAAAAATTAACTATCCTATTTTTATTGTGAACATATGAAGGCGAATATATTGCCAGTTCATCATCTTGTTCAATACTTTGGTTTTTAGGTATTGAAATTTTTTTGTAATCTTTTGTCACCGTATACATTTCTCCCAAGATCAATTTTTCATTGGTTGGATCGTAATTTATAATTATATCTGACAATTTTTTCTTTCCTTCATAATTAATTACCTTAGTGACCTTAAACTTATTGATCTCGCTGCTTCCATCTTTATGAACAGTTAATTTTTCATTGTTTACCAACTGAACTGCTCCTAATTCAGCATACTCCTCAGGAAGTTTATTGTTATCTTTAATAATCTTTATAACTTCACTAAATTTATATCCCATCTTATCTGAATTTTCATCGTTTCCCGACTTAAATTTCGTACACCCCACAAAAACAAAGGTCATCAAAGTCATATATATAAATAATTTTACTTTATTTTTCATCTATTTTCACCCCTTTTATCAAGAATAAATTGTTATTATTTGATAGTTCCCCTATCTCTTTTTTTATCTCCTGATATTTTTCTTTAGGAAAATGAATTTTTGAATTTTCCAAATAATAACTAGTATCCAATATATTATTTTTTACTTTGGAAGTAAATACCGTTTTAAATCCAGCATAATCTATTGTCTTAGGTTTTGGTATGGAAATATTTGAAATACTCTCTGAAAATTCCAAACGATAGTTTACAGTGAAACTTGTGGGTGAATTTAATTTAAAATCATATTTCCTTTCAGCTAATGAAAATGGGTGTGAAATTAACCCCTCATACATAAAATGAATACTAGGATCAGCACCACTGAAGGGTATAAATATATAATCATTGATCTTTTTTCCATATCCAGGTATCTCGATATCAGCTTTTATAGTATATTTAGAATCCATATTTTTAGGATCTGAAGTTATAATCTTTGTTGTTATTATACTAGGGTTAACCCTATTTATAAGCCCCGTTATCACCTTATCCAAGTCATATTTATTCATATTCATAGATATAGATCTCAATCCACCATCAGCTACTCCTGAAAATGTAAATTCAATAATTCCCATAGCATTATAGTCACTGTCTAATTTTAGATCTATCGTTACACTTGAATTATTCTCTGCAGCCGGTGACATAGGAGTATTCCTCAATGTATCACCATCTTTACGAGATATTAGATAGGAGTTATCCTCTTCATGTTTAGGTAAAAAATCCTTAGTAGTTTCATATGTCGGATCCAACATATGCATTGGCTCACCATTTTCATCATAGGCTATCGTTATCATATGGTTAAACATATCAATCGGAACCTCAGGGTTAAGTTTTGATCCTGCGCTCATAAGAACCGTATCTGACTTAATTCCAGCTTCATTCAGCATAGCACTCAAAAGGGTGGCTTTATCTCTACACACTCCCCCTCTAGTTTTAAACGTATAAGATATATCGTGAGGCTCTAGGCCAGGTCTGTTCTTTTCTCCATCTACTCCTAGATATCTTATGTTTCTAGCTACCCAATAGAAGATATTCTCTATTTTTTCATCCCTTGTCTTGGCATCTTTAGTCAGTTCCTCTACCTTATTTCTGATATCATCATCCATAGTAAGATGAGGCAAAACTAGTTCATAAGACCATTTGGATATATACTCCCAATTTGGTATAGTTGTATACTCTATATAGTTTAAAGAAAATGCGATATCTTCCATATTAGACTCTCGAGTCACCAGTGAATTATCCCTTACATTCCATTCATATATCTGTTTATCCTTTATTTCAGTTCTTTTTTGATCATATTTAAATCCTACTTTATTCAATTCATGGACATATAATTTAATGTCTTTCGGAAACGTAAGCTTTTCATAATTATTTATAAATTTGGCAGAACTTTCTAGGGTAATTCCACCTGAAAAATGCCCCTCTATCCTTGCTTTTTTTATAATCTCAATAGATTTAGTATAGATTATATCTCCTATTTCTAAGTTTGGTATTGTCCCAGATAAAGTTTTATGTTGAGTTGTATATATGTTTTTCTCCTGGGAAGCTCCGTTTATTTTTTCTTCCAATATTTTTTTAGGATCCAGTTCAATTATTTTTCCATTTGCTTTAATAAGCTCTATTATAGCTATGTCTAAACCACTGTAATTAGCATCATAATCAAAGTAAAGTGAGTTATCTTTTTTAGAAGTGGTATTTAAGATTTTTCTATAAATTTCGGTTGTTATCGTTCCTTCTCCCAATTCATCTCTTTCTGTTAAATTGTTGACTATATAAACCTCGTTATATTCCTTATAGTCCTCAGCTACTATAGGTGATAAAATTTTAATAGCTTCATTTTTGTGGATATAAGCAGAAAAACTTATCGATGAAAACCATATTGTCAATAAAATTATAAACTTCTTAACCATTTTTAATTCCTCCAACTTTAATTTTTTTACCTATAACTTAAGTAAAATTTAAATTTTAGCTCTACAATAATAGTTCTTAATTTTGATAAAGTCAATCTTTTTAAAGTTATTCATTTTTTCCCCTACAAATGGGATCTGCCACCCCAGAGGACTTAAGTCTGTGGTTATTAAACCAATTTACACGATTCTCAACAAATCCTTTACCGTCAGTTTTATTAGCAAAAGTAATGCTAAATAATAATAGAATACCTATAGAGATTAACCATTTTTTCCATTTGAATTCCTCCTTTAAATTTATAATTATATTTTCTCACGTATGACTTCCTAAAATGTAATCGTATTATATAATTAATGTTCATTTTTTACTATCAAAATTAAATTTATGATGAAAACTGAATAAAAAAATGCTTAAAATTCAGTTTTTTCATTTTTTATAACTTAGATTGTCAAATTAAATACTATTTTAATTTTTTAGAAGGAATTTTATTCCCTAAACAAAACAAAAAAACTGCAGAGGAGTTCTCTGCAGTTTTTCTTATTTTAACTTTATCTTTAGAAGTTATAGAATACCTTATAAGCTCTATAGATTTCATATACATCATATTTTGAAGCTAATTCCATAGGCGAATGCATCGATAATAATGCAGCTCCTGCATCAATAGTTCTAATACCATAGTGAGCTAAGAACATAGCTACAGTTCCGCCTCCACCTTCGTCTACCTTTCCAAGCATTCCAGTCTGCCATTTGATATTTGCATCATCAAATATAGATCTAAGTTCCGCAACAAATTCTGCATCTGCATCAGATGATCCACCTTTTCCACCTGATCCAGTATATTTAGTAAGAACTATTCCATATCCTAATTTACTTGCATTTTGCTCATCATGAACAGATTTAAACAATGGATTAAGACCAGCATTTACGTCAGATGATAGTGCATGTGAGTTCCATAATACTTTTCTTAAGATCTGATCGTTAAATTTATCTCCTACGATTTTATAGATGATGTCACCCATAAAATAATCTAAATATCTAGATTGTAATCCTGTAGATCCCATAGATCCGACTTCTTCTTTATCTGCTAAATAACAGATAGAAGTTCTTCTAGGAGTTTCCTTTAGGTCAAACATAGATATCATAGAAGTATATCCACAGATTCTATCGTCGTGACCATATGCTCCTACAATACCTCTGTCAAGACCGATATCTCTTGCTTTTTCTGCTGGAACTAATTGTAATTCAGCTGAGATAAAATCCTCTTCCACTATTCCATAATCATCGTTTAATTTCTTTAAGATAGTGTATTTAAAGTGTTCTTTCATCTCTCCATCTTTCATAGTTGTAGGAATAGACCCTACTAAGATGTTCATCTCTTCACCTTTTAATACTTCACTAGCTTTTCTATCTCTTTGTACATGTCTATCTAAATGAGGTAATAGATCAGGAATTACAAATACAGGATCTGTAGGATCTTCACCAATAACTATATTTATTAATTTACCACTTTTTAAAGCTACTACACCGTGTAGAGATAACGCTCTAGATGCCCATTGATATTTCTTTATTCCACCATAGTAATGAGTTTGTAAAAGTGCAAAATCACCATCTTCATATAATGGATTTTGCTTTAAGTCTAATCTAGGAGAATCTACATGAGATACTACAAAGTTAGCTCCCTTTAAAATATCTTCCTTTCCAATAACTGCTAAGATAAGGTTTTTCCCTCTATTGTTATAGAAAACCTTGTCCCCGGCTTTTAAAGTTTCCATAGATTCTGCATCTACGAAACCATTAGCCTCAGCCATCTTTTGAGAATAAGTAATTACTTCTCTCTCTGTTTTAGCTGTATCTAAAAATTCTTTGTATCCTTCTGAAAAATCCATTACATTTTTTTTAGCAGATTCTTCAATATCTTTCCATCCATTTTCTTTTTTGTAAAACATTATTTCCTCCCCTTTTTAAACTCCTAAACAAAATGAGTTTATCATAATACACTACTTTCAACTGCATTTCTTAATTTAATACTAAAATACAGTTAAAACCTACTTGAATAGTACCACATTTTTACGCTTTTTCAACAATAAAAGTTTAAATTTTATTTTTATTTTTTATAATTCTCTGTCAGTTCTAAAAATAGCTCTATGTCCTCTTTTACCTGCTCCAATGAACTTCTCCAAAAAGCAATATCTGTCACATCTATATCAGCTAATTTAGCTACATCTTCCACATTTTTCTGCCCCGTTAATTTAAGTAGATTATCATATTTTGGTAAAAAAGCTTCTCTATCTTTTAAATACTGCGAGTATAACCCTCTTCCAAATAAAGCACCAAATGCATAAGGGAAGTTATAAAAACTCAACCCAGGTCTGTAGTAATGGCCTTTATTTACCCACATATATGGATGTAGAGTATCTTCATCTAATCCGTCTCCATAAGATTTCTTTTGGGCATCTAACATGATCTCTTTTAATTGATCTGAACTTAAGATATTATCCTTTCTTTCATTGAATACTGTTTCTTCAAAGATATATCTACTCAATATATCTACCGTTACCTGAGTTACATCCTGTAATGAGCTCTCTAAAAGGAAGATTTTTTCCTCATTGTCTGCGTCTAACAACGCATTTTTCATGACTATAGTTTCACACATAATAGATGCTGTCTCTGCTACTGGCATTGTATAGCTTGTATTTAAGATGCTTTGACCGAATATACAGTCACCGTGATATGCATGTCCTAATTCATGGGCTAGTGTAAGTACTCCAGAGAAAGTTCCTGTAAAATTATGTAAAATTCTACTTTGTTTAATCGGCGGTATATTGGCACAAAATGCTCCTCCGACCTTTCCTTTTTTAGGAGTATAATCAACCCAGTTCTCGTTGAATGCTCTCTCTGCTACTCCTCTCAACTTAGGAGAAAACGATCCAAAGTTTTTTAATACATAATCCTGTGCTTCCTCAATGGTAAATGTTTTATCTGCACTTCCAATTGGAGCAAACAATCCATAAAAAGGTAACCCATTTTCATACCCTAATATCTCACCTTTTCTCTTTAGATATTTTCTAAAATATGGCAGATATTCTTTGATTGCATCTAATAATGCATCCAATGTTTCCTTTGTCATTCTAGAATCTGTCAGTGTCTTAGAGATAGGCATCTCATAACCTCTGAGATCGTTTATAGTATTAACTTCTCCCTTTATAGAATTAAGAGAAGAGGCTATTGATTTTTCTATTTTTTTATAAGCTTTTAATTCTGCTTCAAAAGCTATTTTTCTGATATTTGCATCCTTATCTTGAGCTAAGTTTCTTACTTCTGATAAAGTTATTATTTTATCCTCTCCACCTAAGTTTATTTCTACATCCAGTGTAGAAGTCAGAGCTCCATGGAGGTTACTCCAAGCTGTTGCCCCTGTCTGTCCCAATTTAGAAAGTAGAAATTCTGTTTTTTCATCTAAGATATACCTATTATTTTCCTTTATTTGTCTCAAATAAAATTCATGTTCCTTTAAAAAATCACTTTTATTTAGCATCTCATCGATATCTAAATTTGCTATCCATTTTTTGGCTCTAGTCTCTATCTCTGTTGTCTCTGAATATTTATTTGATAATAAATTTATATATTTTATTGCATTTGAATCAGACGTATTTGTAGATTTTGTCAACGATGAAAACGCTCCTAAAGTTCTGTATAGAGTTGCTGATTTTGCCAGTGTTTTTATATACCCTTCTACAGTTTCCACCTTGTCATCCAATCTGTCTTTATAACTGTTTAACTCCGCTATATTTTCATCTAATCTGATTAAATCCTCGTTAAACTCCTTTGAGTCAAATGACGGATAGAGTTTATCTAAATTCCAATTATTCATAATTCCCTCCTAAGAAAAAGGAGCTTATCCACCCTTAGATGGATAAGCTCCTTTTTTTATACATATCTCTTAAAATTTAAAAACAAATTTTATTACGAGATAAAATAATAAACAAGCTATTAAAACTACAGGTACGATAGTTGTCAACGCCGCAATTATAAGTGCTTTAGCATCGTTCTTTTCAAATTCTGTTTTATCTATTAATTTTTTTAATTCATCATTTTCCCGTTTAAGCTTTTCTTTTTTTGAAACAAGGTCTTCCATAGTCCCTTTTTCTTTGTCTCTAAACAATATCTGCTCCCTTATAGTGACAAGCTACAAAGTGACCCTCTGAAACTTCTTGCCACTTAGGTTCCTCTGCTTTACAGACATCCTTAGCTATAGGACATCTAGTATGGAATTTACACCCAGATGGAGGAGTTACATTTGAAGGAATATCTCCTTCTAATACAATCCTCTTTCTATTCTTTATAATATCTAGATCCGTTTCTGGGATGGAAGATAATAATGCTTTTGTATATGGATGTTGAGGAGATGCATATAGATTTTTTTTAGGAGCTAATTCTACCATATTTCCTAAATACATTACACCAATCCTATCAGAGATATGTTTTACAACTGAAAGGTCATGAGATATAAATAGATATGACATTCCAAATTCCTTTTTCAAATCATTTAATAAATTTATTACCTGTGACTGAATAGATACATCTAGTGCAGATACCGCTTCATCACAAACGATAAATTTAGGTTTTAAAGCTAACGATCTAGCTATTCCAATTCTTTGTCTTTGTCCTCCACTAAATTCATGAGGAAATCTATAGATCATATAGTCATCTAGTCCACAGGTTTTCATTATTTTCTTTACATATGTTTCAAGTTCCTTAGACCCTCTTTTATATATCTTATGCTCTACTAAAGCTTCTCCAATTATATTACCCACTGTCATCCTAGGATTTAATGATGAATATGGATCTTGGAATATTATCTGCATCTCACGTCTTAAAGGTACCATCTGCTTTACAGATAGATCAGTGATATCCTTGTTGTCATAGATTATTTTTCCTGCTGTAGGAGTGTATAATTTAAGCAGACTTCTTCCAAATGTAGATTTACCACACCCTGATTCTCCTACTATCCCTATAGTTTCCCCTTCGTATAAAACCATATCTATACCATCATTTGCTTTAACAAATAATCTTTCACCATTTTTTCTTTTTCCAGTAGGAAAGTGTTGCTTAAGCCCTTTAGTTTCTAATATTATTTTTCTATTTTCCATCTCTCTGCTCCTTATTTGGATAGAAACATCTGATCAGATGATTAGGTTCTACCTCTACAAGATTTGGTTTTTCATCGATACATTTTTGGCTGGCAAACTTACAACGAGGTGCAAATCTACAGCCTATTGGAAGGTTCAATGGATGAGGTACACTTCCATCTATTTGATCTAAATATTCCACCTCTTCATTTAGTTTTGGAATAGAGTTCAATAGTCCTTCCTTGTATGGATGAGAAAACTTTGAAACTTTTGAGAATAATATCTCTACTGGAGCTTTTTCTACTGCTTCTCCTGTATACATTACTACTACATCATCAGCTAATTCTGCTATAGCCCCTAAGTCATGGGTTATAAATAATATAGCTGTATTATGTTTTTTCTTTAGGTCATTCATAAGGTTAAATATCTGTGCCTGAATAGTTACATCCAAGGCAGTTGTAGGCTCATCAGCGATAAGTAATTTAGGTTCACATGCTAGTGCCATAGCTATCATTACCCTTTGTCTCATTCCCCCTGATAACTGGTGAGGGTAATTATGTACTACGCCTTCTGGTTCAGGTATTTTTACCTCTCTTAGAAGTTCTACAGATCTTTCCCAAGCTTGATTTTTATCCATCCCTTGATGAAGGATTAATGGCTCTCCCAATTGTTCCCCGATTTTTAATACAGGGTTCAAACTTGTCATAGGCTCTTGGAATATCATCGATATCTCATTACCCCTTATTTTTCTCATCTCATCTTCTGTATAGTCTAATAGTTCCTCACCATCAAACATTATACTTCCATCTACGATATCGCCTGGATCATCTATAAGTTTCAAGATACTAAATGAAGTTATAGATTTCCCTGATCCTGATTCTCCTACAACCCCTAGAGTTCTACCTCTTTGGATCTCCATATCTACACCATTTACAGCTTTTATAGTACCTTTATTAGTGAAGAAATAAGTATGTAGATTTCTTATTTCAAGTAAATTTTCATTTGTTTTCATCTACACCGCCGCCTTTGCTAATTTTCTTCTTCTTTGTCTTTCTTTCTCTCTTTTTCTCTTCTCTTTGATTCTTATTCTCTGCTCTTTGGTAACATATTGAGATTTTGGATCTACAGCATCTCTTAACCCTTCTCCTATTACATTGATACTCATTATTAAGATAAACAATGCAATTCCTGGGAAGATCCAAGTCCACCAGTAATTTGTCATTATAATGGCATTCTTAGCAGATAAACTGATAAGTCTTCCCCATGTAGGGATAGGCTCCGTAACTGATAATCCTAAATATGATAGTGAAGATTCCATAAGGATTGCTCCTGCAAATGTCAGAGTTCCACTAACGATTACATATGTTAATACATTTGGAATTAAATGCTTTGTTATTTGATTAAAACTACTGATCCCTAAAGCTTTTGTTGCTACTATAAACTCTTGTTCTCTAAGGGATAAGATCTGTCCCCTTACCATTCTTGCTAATCCAGTCCATCTTAAGAATCCCAGAATAAAGATTATCAAATATAATCTAAGCTGTGGATCTAAATCCATGAATATAGCAGATATAGTCATTGCAATTGCTAAAAATGGAAATGATGAAACAATCTCTGTTCCTCTCATGATTAGTGTATCTACTTTTCCACCAAAGAATCCTGCTACAGCTCCAATTGAAACTCCTAATACCACAGATAAGAAAGTAGATAATAGACCTACTTGTATAGAGATCCATCCACCTGCTAATACTCTTAGAAATAAATCTCTTCCCTGGGCATCTGTTCCAAATAGATGATCCATACTTGGTCTCATATATTTTTGAGATATATCTACATTTGCTAAATCATAGTTAGTCACATGTACGAATATTTGAGCTCCCACTATAACAACAACTAAAAACATAAATGAGATAAGTCCAACCATAGCTAATTTATTGTGTTTAAATTTTTCCATTATCTGTCTTGTAGGAGAAATGATTTTTTCATGCTGTTTATTTAAATTATCGTTATTACTCATTATTTTATCCTCCTTGCTTTTATTCTAGGATCTACCAATGCATAACCTACATCGATAAATAAATTAGCAAACAATGTCAATACTGCAAAGAATAACAATACAGTAGATAAAACTCCTCTATCTTTAAATTGATATGCCTGGTTCATCAAAAGACCCATTCCCGGCCATGCAAATATCTTCTCTACGATGATAGATCCACCAAATAATGCCGGAATCCAGAATCCAATAATTGTAATTACAGGAATTAATGCATTTTTAAATGCATGTCTATATATAACTACTTTCTCTGATAACCCCTTTGCTCTAGATGTTCTGATATAATCAGCTTTTAAAACTTCTATCATGGCGTTTCTAATATATCTGATCAAACCTGCAAGAGATGATAATACGATTACTGAAACTGGTAGGATATAATATACATACTCAGGCCTTACTCCTCTAGGATCTATCATCCCTGAGAATGGTAAGATTCTTAGTACTGCAGAAAATAATAATACTAATAATAGTGCCATAAAGAATGAAGGAAGTGAAATTCCAACCATAGACATTACTGTTACTACCTTATCGTATCTTGTATTTTTCTTTACTGCTGATTTAATTCCAATAGGTATAGCGATTAAGAATGCTATAACAAATCCTACAATATTAACTTTGAATGAATTCATAATATAACTTCCTATAAATTCATTGATAGGCTTATTAAGTGCTACTGAGTAACCAAAGTTAGCAGTCAATACATCTTTCCACCATAAAAAATATCTTACTATAACGGGTTTATCATATCCCAATACTTTTCTCATGGTTTCTATATACGCTACCCTTTGTTCCTCTGTCATATTAGCAGTTGTTTCTGGGTTTATCATGGCAAGGATAGGATCTCCCGGCATTAATTGTATCAAAGTGAATATTACTATTGAAATTATAATTACAACTGGTAACAGGTGAAATAATCTGTTTCCTATGTATTTCACATAGGGAAATACGTTATCAAATAGAGTGCTCAATTTTCCTTGCTGTTTTTCATTTTCCATAACTTACCTCCAATAAATAAGCAGAGAGTTCTCTGCTTATTTAATATTTATTTGATTATTTAAATCTAGCTTCTACAATTGCATAAGGCCATTGCCATAATGCATTTGTTTCAAAGCTCTCCACTCTATTTGTATAAGCATCATAGTAGTTATTTGAGTAAAGCGGTAATAAAGGCAGGTCTTTATTAACTTCTACAATCCATTTTCTCCAGTTAGCTTTGTAACTTGCTGTTCCTTCTTCACTTGAAGGGTTTGAGAATCTGATCACATCAAGTAATTTTTCATCTCCTACATATCTTGCACTGTTAGTAGATGACCCCTTCCCATAAGGTAAGATCTTTGTACTAGACCAGTTAGCATATGGATCATATTTTATCGAATATGAAGTTCCTCCTGTAAACATATGATATTTTCTTTCACTTAAAGCCGCATTTCCGTATAAATGATTAGCCATAATAGACCAGTCCATAGAATCTATATTTACTTTAATTCCAAATTCTTCTTGAACTCCCTTTGTTAAAGTAAGGTTGATTGCATCCGTCCACCCAGCTGTGATAGCTAAGTTAAGAGTAAGTTCCTTACCTTTCCATAGATAAGTTCCATCTACATCCTTAGTTAATTTTGCATATACTCCATCTGTTTTAGCTGCAGCCTCATCCAGTAATTTATGTGCTTCTTTTAAATTCGCTGCTTCATCCCAGTTACCATCTGCATCTAAAATATCATAACTTGTTAATGATTTTTCAAATTTCCCCTCTGTTCCTAACTGTTCACCATCTTCATACATCATCCACATATTTCTAGAATATGGTGCATTTGAAGCTATTCCATATTTCCCTAAGAAAATTTCTCTGAATTTAATTCTATCAAATTCATAGGCAAAAGCTTTTCTTACTTCTGGCAGTTGTACTGGTCCAAAATCTGAATGGAATGTGATCTGTCCCCCGCCATGTCTGAAATAATCATTAGTAGCAATACCTTGATCATCTTTTACTGCATCTATATTTTCCTCTTTAATTAACCCTGTTATACCGTCAATTTCCCCTGTTACTAATTGAGTTATCTTAGTTTCATCAGGTACATTTTGAACGATTAATCTGTTTATATTCGGCTTTTCTCCTTCAAAGTTCCCCTGATAGTTTTCATTGATAGATAATTTTACATATTGTGACTCCATATATTCATCTATCTTGTATGGTCCATACCCTACTGGAGCCGACATATTTGCTTTAACCCACTGCTGAGGAGTTATTCCGTCTTTTTCTGCCCCTGTGCTTATATATGTTGAATCCAAAATAAATGTCTCAAAAGCTGAAGCGTCTACAGTATATATAAGTTGCTTTAAATAAAATGTAATTGTATTATTTTCTTCATCAAGATCAATTTTCCCAATATATTGATCTAAACTGCTTGTTCCACCTGTATTCCCCAAAGCTTCTTTATCCATGTAAAAATCATATGTAAATTTTACATCCTTAGCTGTCAATGAATCTCCATTTGAAAACTTCATCCCATCTTTAATCTTAAATGTCCAAACATCCTCACTCTTCATTGAAGGGTCAGATTTTGTTAAAGTTCTACTCTCTACAAAAGAAGCTAAAGCCAATTCTCCCTTATCAGTTGGTGACAAAAGTCCTCCACCCCATACCAATCTTCTAATGTTTGCATCATACGATGAGTTTGTCCATCCATCGTAGAAATCCCCATTAAAGTTAGATGATCCCATTACAAAGGTTGTAGGTTTACTTTTCCCATCAGCTGTTCCTGCTGTTTCTTTGTCCGATCCTCCGCAACCTGTGAACAATAAAGTTGCCAATACTCCAAGTATTAATAATTTTTTCTTCATTCTTTCCTCCCTAGTTTTTTTTAGACCATAATTACTGTATATACTAATGTAATACTATAATTTTCTTAATTTTAAAAACTTTAATTTTTATTTTCGTTTTTTTTAATTAAAACATAATCATTTTTTAATCACAAGCATAAATAAAAGGTATCATGATACCAAAAAATAATCAATTTAAAATTAGAATTTTCTTAAAAAAATATGAACTTTTCTAATGTATAGTTCTATATTTTGGTATTATATATATTTTATTTATCCATAATGGTATGAATCATTTACAATATTAAAAAATCTTAATTTTTTATAATTTTTTTCTTAATTTATTCTTTGCATGTTGTCAAAAACTATTGCTTTTAAATATAAAAATGGGAGGATCCGAAGACCCTCTCAAGTTCTATAAAATCATTTGAATCATTTGAATCATTTCAATTCCTAACATTATTTTTTAAAATCTGCTTTTATTATTGCATAAGGCCATTGCCATAGTGCATTTGTCTCAAAATTTTCCACTTTATTTGTATAAGCATCGTAGTAGTTATTTGAATATAACGGTAATGACGGTAGGTCTTTATTAACTTCTACGATCCATTTTCTCCAGTTTTTCTTGTAGTTAGCAGTTCCTTCATCAGTTGACGGATTAGCATCTCTTATAGTGATAAGTAATTCTTCATCACCGACATATCTTGGTGTATTACTTGAAGTTCCTTTTCCATATGGTAAGATCTTTGTCTTAGACCAATCGGTATACGGATTAGATTTTAATACATATGAAGTTCCACCTGTAAACATATGATATTTTCTCTCACTTAATGCTGAATTTCCATATAAATTATTAGCCATGATTGACCAATCCATAGAATCTACATTGATCTTCATTCCAAATTTATCTTGAATTTTCTCTGTCAAAGTAAGGTTTATTGCATCTGTCCATGCTGATGTGATAGCCAGGTTAAGAGTCAATTCCTTCCCTTCCCATAGATAAATCCCTTTAGCATCCTTAGTTAATTTTGCATATAATCCATCTGTTTTAGCTGCAGCCTGATCCAATAACTTATGTGCTTCCTTTAAGTTAGCTGCTTCATCCCAATTACCGTCTTTATCTAAAATATCATAACTTGTCAATGATTTTTCAAATTTCCCCTCTGTTCCAAATTGCTCACCTTCATCATACATCATCCACATATTTCTAGAGTATGGCGCATTAGATGAGATCCCGTATTTCCCTAAGAAAATATTTCTAAATTTAATTCTATCAAATTCATAAGCAAAAGCCTTTCTTACTTCCGGCAATTGTACCGGTCCAAAATCATTATGGAATGTGATTTGTCCTCCACCATGACGGAAATAGTTGTTAGTTGATAGTGTTGATGTATCCGCTAAAACTGCATCTACATTTTCCTCTTTACCAATGTTTACAATCCCATCGATCTCTCCACTAACTAACTGAGTTATCTTAGTTTCCTCTGGTACATTTTGAACGATTAAATGATCTATACTGGGCTTATCCCCTTCAAAGTTTCCCTGGTAGTTTTCATTTATCGATAACTTTACATATTGTGACTCTATATACTCATCGATCTTATATGGTCCGTACCCTATAGGAGTATTCATATTTGCCTTTACCCATTGCTGAGGAGTTACTCCGGCTTTTTCTGTTTCTGCAAGAACATTTGTAGAATCCAGTATATACATAGTTTCTCCGAATACAGTGTTGTCTATAGTATATAAAATCTTTTTCAAATAAAAAGTCACACTGTTATTAGCTTCATCTAATTCAACTCTATCAATATACTCTGGAAGACTTGTTGTCGCTCCTGTATCTGATAAAGCTTCTTTATCCATATAAAAATCATATGTAAACTTTACATCCTTTGCAGTCAATGGATCTCCATTTGAAAACTTCATTCCATCCTTTATCTTAAATGTCCAAATATCGTCATTTTCTTTAGACGGATCAGATTTTGATAGTGTTTTACTTTCCACAAAAGAAGATAAAGTTAATTCCCCTTTATCTGTTGGTGATAAAAGACCTCCACCCCATACCAATCTTCTGATATTTGCATCATATGCTGAATTTGTCCACCCTTCATAGAAATCTCCATTAAAGTTAGATGATCCCATTACAAAGGTTGTTTCCTTACCTTTTTCCCCAGTAGTTCCTGCTGTTTCCTTATCCGATCCTCCGCATCCTGTTAATAATAAGGTTGCTAACACTCCAAGTATTAATAATTTTTTCTTCATCCTTACCTCCCTAGTTTTATTTTTAGAACAAAATCATTCTATATACTAATGTAATACTATAAAATCTTTCATAAAAAAAAGTTTTAATAACTAATTCGCTTTATTTTAATTTAATTTTAATCAAAAGTATAAATTAAAGGTATCATAGTACTGAAAAAAAGTCAATTTTAGAAATTAAAATAACGAACTTTTTATTAAAAAGTATCATAATTAAGTACAATCTCCCTCATGTTTCTTTTATTAAAGAGTATAAATTATATATTGATAAAATATCTTTATTTTTTATAAAAATTTTCTTAATTTTAATATAACCATAATCATAAAATGAAATTTTTACATATAAAAATAGGAGGACCCAAAAGTCCTCCTAAATTCCATAATACTATTTGAATTATTTTACTGCGATTACTTCGATCTCAACTTTAACATCTTTTGGTAATCTAGCTACTTCTACACAAGCTCTAGCAGGCTTTGTATCTGTAAAGTATTGTGCATAGATCTCATTGATCTTTCCAAAGTCATTCATATCTTTGATGAAAACTCCAGCCTTTACAACATCAGCTAAAGAGTATCCAGCTTCAGTAAGGATAGCTTTTACATTTTCTAATGATTGCTTAGCTTGCTCTTGTACATCTTCAGATACTAATTCCATTGTAGCTGGTACGAACGGGATTTGTCCTGAAACGTATAACGTTCCGTTTACCTCTACCGCTTGTGAATATGGTCCTAATGCAGCTGGTGCATTGTCTGTATGAATATATCTTTTTGACATGATTTTACCTCCATTTTTTATTATGATATTACTATATAAATTATACAATTTTTAAATTTTATGTCAACGAAAAAATAAAAAAATTTAAATTTTATTTTTCTCAAAAGATAAAAAAATGATAGATTTATAAGATTTCTTTGCAAATACAAGGCTAAGCCCATAATAACCGTATGTTATTAAAACATTATATCCTATTTCGATTCTAATCAGATCAAAAAAAAGCTTTTTTTTGTTGACTTTTTCATCATTTTTAAAGTATAATCAATTATGTGTACTAAAAATATAGTAACTTAGGAGTTCAAAATGCTAAAAGATAATAGAATTAGAATTATTTGTGGTCACTACGGAAGTGGAAAAACCGAATTTGCAATCAACTATTCTTTGGCTCTTAAGAAGTCACAAGACAAAGTTGCCATTGCTGATATGGATGTAGTTAATCCCTATTTTAGAAGCAGGGAAAAAGCTGAGATTTTAAGAGAACAAGGAATCAAAGTTATATACAGTTCTCTAGATGGAACAGCTCTGGATCTTCCCGCTATCAGTGGAGAAATAGGAACATTGATCGTAGGTAATGAATGGAACTTAATTTTAGATGTTGGGGGAGATAATGTAGGAGCTCGAGCTTTAGCATCTCAAACTCAAGGTATTAGATCTGATGATTATGACATGTTCTTCGTTATCAACGCTTATAGACCTGAAACACAGAATGCTGAAGATGTTATATCTCACCTAAAAGCTATAGAAAAAACTACTGGAATCAAGGTTACCGGCCTTGTAAACAATACTCATATGATGAGAAAAACTACATTGGAAGATGTTTTATTTGGTCAAAAAGTTTCTGAGGAAGTTTCAAAAGAATTGAATCTTCCAATTAAATATATATCATGTATCGAGGAAGTAGAAAAACAGCTGCCTCAAGAATTAAAAGATATCTGTATCACTACCTCTCTAATAATGAGAGAAAATTGGATGAGCTAAAAAGGTAAGTTAAACGAAAAGGTAGTGTCTTATGCCTACCCCGTGTAAATATAAATTAGGAGGTTTAGAATGGCTAAAGGAATGGTTAGTTTTAATCAAGATCGTTGCAAAGGTTGTCAACTATGCGTGTCTGTCTGTCCAGTTAAGATAATTGAATTAGATAGAACTACTACAAACTCAAAAGGGTATAACCCAGCTTACGTAAGTGAAGCAAACAAGGATAAATGTATCGGTTGTGCTCAATGTGGTCTTATGTGTCCAGATTCTGTTATCACAGTTGAAAGAAATTAATAAAGGGGGACTAAAATAATGTCTAAAGTACTTATGAAAGGTAACGAAGCAGTCGGTGCAGCAGCTATTAAAGCTGGATGTAAATATTTCTTCGGTTATCCTATCACACCACAAAATGAAATTCCAGAATATATGTCTAAAAAACTTCCTGAAGTTGGAGGAGAATTCGTTCAAGCTGAATCTGAAGTAGCTGCTATAAACATGGTTTACGGTGCTGCTGGATGTGGAGCAAGAGTAATGACTTCATCTTCTTCACCCGGTATGGCACTTAAGCAAGAGGGAATCTCTTACTTAGCTGGAGCAGAATTACCTGCTGTTATAGTAAACATGATGAGAGGAGGTCCTGGTTTAGGAGGGATTCAACCTGCTCAATCTGACTACTTTATGTCAGTTAAAGGTGGAGGTAATGGAGACTACTTCATGCCAGTATATGCACCTGCATCTATTCAAGAAACTGTTGACTTAATTCAAGAAGCTTTTGACGTAGCTGACCAATACAGAACTCCAGTTATGGTTATAGCTGATGGAATGATCGGTCAAATGATGGAACCAGTTGAATTTAAAGAGACGCCTCATAGAAAGTTAGAAGAAAAAACATGGGCAACTGATGGAACTAAAGAAGAGAGAAAACCTAATGTTATCAACTCTTTATTCTTAGATGCTCAAGATTTAGAAGATCATATTATTAAATTAGAAGAAAAATATAACTTAATGGAAGAAAACGAATGCAGATGGGAAGAGTATAAGTTAGAAGGTGCTGAAATAGTAATCGCTGCTTATGGAACTACTGCTAGAATCGTAAAAAATGCTATAGATACTTTAGAAAAAGATGGAATCAAGGTAGGTTTAATCAGACCGATTACATTATGGCCATTCCCTAAGAAAGCATTCGATCATATTGATTCTACTACAACTAATGTATTAACAGTTGAGATGAGTAGAGGACAAATGATAGAAGATGTTAGATTAGCTTTAAATGGTAAATTACCTACTGCATTCTTCGGAAGAACTGGTGGAGTTATTCCAACTCCTGATGGCGTTGTAGAAGCAGTTAAGAAACTTGTTGGAGGTGCTAAATAATGGCAGTTGTTTTTAAAGGAACAAAAGGACTTACAGATGTAAAATCTCATTACTGTCCTGGATGTACCCACGGAATTGTTCATAGATTGGTTGGAGAAGTTTTAGAAGAATTAGGAGTATTAGGAGAAACTATCGGTGTTGCACCGGTTGGATGTTCTGTACTTGCATATAAATATTTTAATTGTGATGTTCATCAAGCTGCTCATGGAAGAGCTCCTGCTGTAGCTACTGGTATCAGAAGAGTTCACCCTGATAAAGTAGTATTTACTTATCAAGGTGACGGAGATTTAGCTTCTATCGGTGCTGCTGAGATCGTTCATGCTGCTGCTAGAGGAGAAAAATTCACAACTGTATTCATCAACAACGCTATCTATGGAATGACTGGTGGACAAATGGCTCCTACTACTTTAGTAGGTCAAAAAGCTACTACATCTCCATTAGGTAGAGATCCTAAAAAAGTTGGAATGCCTATGAAAGTTTCTGAAATGTTAGCTACTTTAGACGGAGCTAATTTTGTGGAAAGATGTACTGTTCATAACCCAGCTGGTGTTAGAAAAACTAAGATTGCTCTAAAGAAAGCTTTTGAAATGCAAATAAATGGAGAAGGTTTTGGAATCGTAGAAATATTATCTACTTGTCCTACAAACTGGGGAATGACTCCTGTTGACTCATTAAAGTGGTTAGAAGAAAACATGATTCCATATTACCCATTAGGTAATATCAGAACTCCTGAAGGAGGGGATAAATAATGAATGAGAAAGTAATCGCTGCTGGATTTGGTGGACAAGGTGTAATGTCTTTAGGTCAATTATTAGCATATGCTGGAATGATAGAAGAGAAACAAGTTTCATGGTTACCATCTTATGGTCCTGAAATGAGAGGAGGAACTGCTAACTGTGGTGTTATCGTCTCTGATGGTCTTATTGGGTCACCTGTAGTTGTAGGAGATGCAACATGTTTAATAGCAATGAATAAACCTTCTTTAGATAAATTTGAAGTAGATGTAATTTCTGGGGGGAAAATACTTATCAACTCATCTTTAATCAAAGAAAAAACAACTAGAAATGATGTAGATGCATTTTATATCGATGCAAATGCAATCGCTGAATCTTGTGGAACTGTTAAAGCAGCTAACATGGTTATGTTAGGAGCTTTCTTAGAACTTACTAAAACTGTAGAGCAAGATAGTGTTTTACAAGCTTTCGTAAAAGTATTCGGAGAAAATAAGGCTAAATTTGTTCCTATGAACAGAGAAGCTTTAAATAAAGGTGCAGAAGCAGTAAAATAAGCTTTTTTCTATATAATTCAATTTAAAAGGAGTCGAGAACATAGTTCTCAACTCCTTTTTTTATAACCTGCTATTTTTTCTTTTCCGATTCAGTCTTAACAACTTTTAAATCTTTTAACGAGATATCATCATCTACATCTGCAAAACTTCTCTTTCTTACCATAGTTTCTGATAACTGAAGATGCAATTTTATGAAGTCTTCCATCTTTTCTATATCTTTTTCTTTCCCTTTAGAATCTATATTTTTTAATGTTTTCCTATCTCTAAGGGTAAAACTTCTTCCATTTTTTTCATAGTAGTAATCTTTATACATGATTACCGCTTTTTCAAATTCCTTAGGAGATTTTGTATAAGCCATTCTCTCCCCATCTTTTGCATTTAGCAGGTCTTTTCCCCATGATGCATTCTTATATGTTCCGCCTAAATAACCCATGATAGTAGGTAGTATATCTACCTGTGAACCCACACTATCTATTCTTTGTGGCTTCAATGACCCATCTGGTGTATAAAGGAATAATGGAATGTTATTATGGATCCCCCCTATTTTATGATCCGATACAATCACAAAAAGTGTATCCATATACCACGGCTCATTCTTGATACTTTCAAAAAATTCTTCAAAAGCTGTATCCATATATCTATAAGCGTTATACCTCATCATAAGAGAATCATCGGTTCCTGCTTTTGTATCCCTTGAACTGTATTTTTTTGTATATTCCTCTAACTTATCATATTCCTTTGGTATTTCAAATGGACTATGATTGGATATAGTAAGTATCTCAGCAAAGAATGGTTCCTTTAATTTTTTTATCTCTTTAGCACTTCTATCAAATAAGACTGTATCCGGTGCACCCCAGTGATATTTAGAAGTTATTTCATTGGGAAAATCTTTTTTCCCTGTAAAATTATCCATCCCATTAGTTAAAAGAACTCCCTGCATATTATCAAAGTTTAACCTGGATCCATGGTAAAAATTAGTGTTATAACCCCTATCTTTTAATATTCTAGGAAGACCATAAAATGGTTTTTGTACAGCCGGGTCACGCATCAGATCTCTTCCTACCTGTACTGGGAAAGACACATTAGTAGATAACACACCATTTCTAGTTCTAGTTCCATTTCCATAGAAGCTGGTAAATAAAACTCCTTTTTTAGACAACTCACTAAAATATGGTGCCAGATCAGGGTCGTTGTGCCCAAGTGCTCCTACGTATTGTCCTGAAAAACTTTCAGCTATAATCAGAACTACATTTTTATCTTTCAATGACTTTTTCGTATCTGTAATTCTAAGTAGTGGGTTTTGATCACTTAAAAATTGATTATTTTCAGTTCCCACCAATTCCCTGCTTCTTTTAACCAATTCATCGTTATCAAAAAATTCTAATTTTTTCATGTCGATATTTTTAAACTCTCTCTGCCTGTCTACAGAATGGATTAGAGATAGCATACCATTTTGTGTCATTTGGTTGGCTAAAATTTTCTTAGAAAAGAATCCATGTTCTACATTTCTAGGTCTATTCTGTAATCCTCTTATTCCAATAAATACAACTAAAATTAAAACTATAAAAGTCAAAATATTCTTTTTTGCCTTTCCCAGCCTATCAGTTAAATAGATTTCTTTTAAATTTTTATAAGACAGACATACGTTTATTATTGTTAGTATACATATTAATCCGTATATTACTGGCAAATTAAAGATGGCTCCCATATTTCCATATACCTCGGTATCTCCTGCATATTCAAAAATAGATGCATCTAACTGGGTCTCAAATTCCCTGTAATAATAAACATTTCCTGCTGAAAAAAATATGGTTATAAACATTAGAACCCCATAGATTCCCATGGAAATTTTAAACCATATTTTTTTTAATGGTATTATCCTAGATAATAAAAACAATAAAAGTAAAGCAGCCATTATAATTCCGCCGATAGAGGCATCAAACTTGACTCCTATATAAAATCCTTTAAAAATTTCATCCCATGTTAAAGTGCCATTATTATTTACATTTAAAAACCAAACTCTTGTAAAACATAAAGTAATCAATATTAAAATATATTGCATTATAAAACTCTTCAGTATTCCTTTTTTTACCATTCCAACTCCCCTTTTCAATATTTTATAATCTATCTTCTATATACCTTACCCACTCATCATTTCTTAAAGCTTTTTTTAACCTCTTATGGAGTTCTTCTTTTGTTTTCAACGTTATTACTCCTACCATATAATCTTCTAAATCGATAGCAAAAATTTCTCCATCTTTTATTAAAAAATTTCTCGGAGCAAAATCACTGTGATATATTTTATTTTTTAAAATTTTAATTATGAGATTTAAAAATTTTTCTATAACAACACTATCTTTGTTTTCGTCTAAATATTCAGATAAAAGAACTCCTTTAAGCTCCTCCATAACTACCTTATATTTAGAGTACTCAATTATTTTAGGAGTTTTTATTCCTATTTTATTAAGGGTTTTAGCTACAAGATCAAAATTTTCTCCAGGATATTTTCTTAACCTAAAAAAATACTTTAATTTTTCTTCAAATTTTGGATAAAACTCTTTTACATACATTTCTTTATTTCTATCATAATAAACTCTTCTAGTTTTATGATCTACTATTATCTTTATTTTTCTGCCTCCTAATTTTAATCTTTATTTTTTGCCCTTTATTTTTTTTCTTACTCTTCCCCACCAATGAAGTAATTCATTTAAACCTTTAGCTCCCCTATAATAAATATCATTTTTTTCATACTCTATCTCTCTGGGGCAACTCTCTTCCAAGTAGATATATTCATACCTTACTCCAAACTTTCCATATTTATTTTTTGAAAACTTTGAATCTATAATATAAACATGTTTGTTATCAATAATAAAATTAACCAGCTGGGAATCGCCGTGCAAATACCCCGACTGATGAATTTTATCTAGTTCATTTTTTATAGCCTCTAAATGTTTTATCGATCCTGTTTCCCCCGAAAGATATTCACATATAAAATAGGAATCCACTACAAATCCATATTTTCTTTTCTCAAAAGCTAAGATAGGTTTATACGTCTGCATTCCTGCCTTATATATCTTTTCTGCTTGTATATACTCACGATAAGATTCCGATCCCCTAAAAATAGACAGAACCCTTTGCCATTTCCGGCTATTTTTTTCCCTGGGAACTTTAAAGACTAATTTCTCTCCTTCAAAAGTAAATAAACTAACCTTACTCCTACTATCATCTTTAAACACCTTTTCTACCTTTAAGTTTTCTAAAATATCTAATATTTTTAAATACTTTTCCTCTCTATAATAAACAGTCACATCATTGCTTTTTTTTGTTTTCATCTGACCCTCTCTTGCCCTTTAGGCACTATCCCTTATCAAAAAACTTAGTAGTTCATCCTTCTAGATTTCTGTATTCTCTTGAAGAACTTCAACTACCCTTTCATATACGGTTTCCGGCTTAATTTCCAACATACACTTAAAATGTCCTTTAGGACATTTATCCCCTCCATGTAATCCGCAAGGTCGGCAGTCTAAATCATCATTTTCTAATACCTCTGAATTTATCGACCATGGAAAGAACCCTAATTCCTTAGTTGTTGCTCCAAAAATAGCTATTATATGTAACTTTTCAAAAGCTGAAGCTATATGGATAGGAGAGCTATCATTGGTAACTATTACATCACTTCTTCTACAAAGCTCCGCTACATCCAAAAGACTTGTTTTACCCATTAAGTTTATTATATTTTTGTCTGTATACATATTAAGCATAGACTCTTCATGCCCTCCAGTAAGGATAACTCTATACTCACTTTTTCTTGCTAATTTTTTTAGAAGTTCATTAAAGTATTCTAGTGGCCACCTCTTGGTAAACCATTTACTTCCAGGGGCAATTAAAATTATTTTTTTGGTGTCTAAATTATTCTTTTTCCAAATCTCATCTATCTTTTGTTTCTCTACCTGACTTGGATAGAGAGACAGTTTATCATCTGTGAAATCATCTAGTTCTACAAATGATAGTAATTTTTCTACCTCATGCTTAGATTTATCGTAGGGAATTTTTTTAGTCAATAAAAAACCACCACTGGCATTGTCATATCCAATCCTTGTAGGAGCACCAGTCAACCTGGCTAGGATAGAACTTCTCAAATATCTATGAGGGATTATTACCTCATCAAACCCCTTATAGTTAAGTCTTTTTCCCAATAGATAAAGCCCTTTAAATCCTCTATGAGCCCCTCTTTTGTCATAGGCTATTATCTCGTCTAAATCCGGATTATTTTTTAGTACACTGGCTCCTGCCGGGGTAGTTACAAAGGTTATACTGCATCCTTCATCTATATACTTAGCCTTTAATTTTTTTATTAGAGGAGTTGATAAAATTATATCTCCAATAAATGCCGTATGTATTATTAATATCTTTTTCAAATTAAAGCCTCCTCTATTGTTTTATTTTTGTTCGTATACATTATTGCTCTATATAATAACACATATTATACATAATAAAAAGAGTACATTGGACAAATACCGCTGTACTCTTTTCAAAAACTATCTTCTGTTAATCTTACCACTAATATTTAACGAGTTTTTAGCTCTTTTCTATTTCACCAAATCCATCAAATACTCACCATAATGTGTTTTAAGTAATGGCTGAGCTAACCTAATCAAATCATCTCTAGTAATCCATTTATTATTGTATGCAATTTCCTCAAGACAAGCTACAAATAAACCTTGATTATGTTGTACCGTCTTCACAAAGTTACTTGCTTCTAATAATGAATCATGAGTTCCTGTATCAAGCCATGCCATCCCACGACCAAGATTGATTACATTTAAAGTCCCCTCATCTAAATACATCTCATTTAGAGTGGTTATCTCTAATTCTCCCCTATGAGATGGTTTTACTGCCTTGGCTTTTTCAACCACTGTATTATCATAAAAATATAACCCTGGTATAGCAAATTTAGATCTAGGATTTGCAGGCTTTTCCTCCAATGAAATTGCTTCACCATTTTCATTAAATTCAACTACTCCAAATCTTTCAGGATCCTTTACCGGATAACCAAATATATAAGCTCCTTTTTTTACTTCTGCCGCTTCTTGTACCGCTGTAGAAAGTCCCATTCCGTAAAAAATATTATCTCCTAAAACTAATGCACAAGAATCATCTTCTATAAATTCTTCCCCAATTATAAAAGCTTCAGCAAGACCATTGGGATCTTTTTGCACTGCATATTCTAACTTCATTCCAAGATCTGATCCATCCCCTAATAACTCTTTAAATAAAGGGAGATCTCTAGGAGTCGATATAATCAAAACTTCCTTTATTCCTGCTAACATCAATACAGATAATGGGTAATATATCATAGGTTTATCATATATCGGATTTATTTGTTTACTTATTGCCTTTGTTATTGGATATAATCTTGTTCCTGATCCCCCTGCTAAAATAATTCCTTTCATTTTTCCCCCTATATTTTCCAACCCTTGTCTCTTTTCTTTTTTTTCCATTTTTTTATATTGGATACAAAGCCTAACCTCTTATATTTTTTTGTAAATACAGCTAAATAATACCAAAAATCTTTTTTATGCTCTGCATAGCTCTCAAAATCATCTATATTGTCGTGATCTAAAGTTATAAAGTCATATCTTTGTTTAAATGGTGTCCACGCTTTTTTTCCCTGAGTATCTATAATTTTCATCCCATCTTTTGTCCAGATAAAATTAGAAGGGTTAAAATCCCCATGATATACTCCTAACTCATGCATCTTTAATCCTAATTTTATCATTTCAGGAATGTTCTCTGTCCCATCTTTCCCTTCAGCGTATTCAAATACAATATATGATTCCTTTATCATGCCTTTGGTTCTTCGTACTACAACTAAAAGAGGTGCAACTAACTCTGTAAGTCCTCTATTTCTTAATTTCGTTATATTTTTTAATGTAGCCAAAGCTTCTCCCTCTTTAAACAGGGTCCCTGCTCTTCTTTGAGGTATTCTATATTCATTTCTAGGTGACTTCAAAACATAATATTTATTATTAAATTTTATTTTAGAAACATAATTTCTCTGACTTTCTTTAAAAACCTGTACTTCTTCTATTTTTTCTTCATCAGCTAGTTTTTTCCCCAAATCCAAAAGATTTTTCTGCTCATCTAAATAATAAATTTTCCATTCTTTGTAATTTTTTTTTAAAATTTCCATTTTTACCACCTATTTTCTTACATATTTACTTATCATCTCATCTATTATAGGTAAGACCCTTTCAGGAGTTATCAATTCATATTCCTCTTTAGAAGTCTTTGGAGTCTCAATGTTTGTCTCCCTAATAATATCATCTGGTTCTATCCCACGATGCCTGTCATTAGCATTGGACAGCCACTCTTTTTTTTCTGCCCTAGGTGAAAATATAGCAAAACTAGGAATATCAAGCCCTTGAGCTATATGTCTGGGTCCACCTTCATTCCCTAAAAACATATCGCAATTAGAAAGCAGCATAGCTAACTCTCTTATAGATTTGGTCTCTATATTGGAAAAGATATCTTCTCTGTTTTCTAATTCTCTGTGCATATTTTTTGCAAATTCCCTCTCTGCCGGCGAATAATAAAATATTCCCTGGGCATTATATTTATCCAATAGAGTCATTATTATTTCTTTCATATATTCAGGATTCCATATTTTTTCAGGTCTTCTGCTGTTTATAGCAAAAGCAAATACAGGTCTATCAAAATTTAAGCCAGCCTTTATCATTCTGTCTTTTAACTTGTTTTTTTCCTCATCCGTAACCACCACTCTATAAGTTGTATCATATTTTATATCTATTCCTGCCTCTTCCAATGGCTTTAGCATATGTAAAAATTTGTCTACCTTGTCACGAGATACCTTAGGCTCCCTTGTAGAATGTGTATAGGTATAACCTCTTTTAGGTTTCCATCTGCCTATACGGTATTCTGCTGATCTGCCAAAAAGAGTAAATAACTCCGATTTAGGAGTGGACATAATATCTATTATGATGTCATATTTTGCCCTGGTTACCTTCCATACTTTAGCTGCATATTTAAAAGGATTTTTTTGCTCTGCCTTAGTGATAGATATTACATTATCTATTGCAGGATGATTTAGAAACAATGGAGCTATATGCTCATAGACCACATAGTCTATCCTTGCATCTGGATATGTTTTTCGGAGTGACTCACAAATAGGAGTTGCCAATACCGAATCTCCTATTTGTTTAAATCTTACTATTAATATTTTCATCTGGTTTCCTCTCTTATAAAATAAATTTAATTAAAACAGAGTTTATTAATTATTATTTCCTTTATCTTTTATTTCTTTCAAATACTCATCATAATTTCTTATATATTCTCCACCATCATAATGTTCGCTGGATAATACTATTAATACAGCATCCTCTGAAAAATCATACATCTCTTTCCAAATCATTTTATCCATATACAAAGCTTTATGAGGTTGGTCTAAAGTTATTACCTCTTGGGTAATACCATCATCTATCTTCACTTTACAGCTTCCATTTACATTTATAAAAAAGAATTTAGAATTTCTATTTGCATGCTGACCCCTTATCGTTCCCTCTGTAGTTTTGTATATATAAAAAACTCTTTTTATATCAAAAGGTATCGTTTTATTCCCACCTTCAGCTACTACTAATTCTCCTCTGTCGTCTCCTAAATTTGGTAACTCCAAAACTTCTACGCCTTTCATTTTTGCCTCCTAATAGCTGTTAACAGCTTTTATTACATACTCAATTTCTTCATCTGTCATCCCAATATAAAGGGGTAAACTAATTATAGTTTCAGCATACTTTTCTGTGATTGGAAAATCACCTTTCTTGTACCCTAAATATTTATAAGCTTCTGATAAATGAGGTGGAATTGGATAGTGGATAACCGTCCCTATTTCCATTTCATTCATATATTTTTGAAAGTTCTCACGGTCTTCTACTTCTACCACAAATAAGTGCCATACATTGGTAGCTTTTTCTAGTAGCTTTGGAAGTTTTATCTTAGGATTATCTATAGAATCCAAATATTTATTAGCTATATCTTCCCTCTCATTTGTAAGTTCATCCAAATGAGAAAGTTTTACCCTTAAAAGTCCTGCCTGGATCTCATCTAATCTGGAATTGTAGCCGACAACTTCATTGTGATATCTTTTTTCACTCCCATAGTTTCTCAACGTCTTTAGTCTTTGAGCTATTTTTTCGTCACTAGTTGTTATTGCTCCTCCATCTCCAAAGCAGCCCAAATTTTTACTTGGATAAAAACTAAAACAACCAATCCCAAAACTTCCTGTTCTTTTACTATTAAAATTAGCCCCATGTGACTGGGCACAATCTTCAACTAAATACAGATCATATTTTTTACAAAGATCAACAATCTTATCCATATTTGATGCCTGACCATAAAGATGCGTCACTAAGATTGCCTTTGTTTTTGAATTTATTTTTTCTTCAATTCTATCTATATCCATATTATAATGCTGATCCGGTTCTATAAATACAGGGGTAGCACCATTCATGCTTATTCCCATTACAGATGCTATATAGGTATTTCCCTGAACCAATACCTCATCACCATCTCCTATCTCTAAAGCTCTAAATGTAAGCACTAAAGCGTTTAATCCATTGTCTACTCCTATGGCGTATTTACTTTCTGTATATTCTGCAAATTCTTTTTCAAACTCTGAAACTTCCTTTCCTAAAACATACCATCCACTCCTAAGAACTTCTATGGCTTTTTTTTCATATTCATCTTGATATTTAAAAAATTGTCTATCCAATACATTAAATGGTATTTTCATTTTATTCCTCCAAACTATAGATTTCCCCTTTTTTCATGTTTTTTTATCCAAAAAGGCAGCCAAACATTCATAACCAATGATTCCAGAGGTATATCCAAAATATCTTTTATTTTATATTCATTTTTTTTATTTTTTTCATCTTTATAACTCAAATCTCTATTAAATCCCGTATATTCATCTACAAATTTATTCCAATCTTTCCGGAAATAATAGAGTGTTGGATTTCTCCTGATATACCCTAATTTTAAACTATGCCAAGGTTTCATCCCACTAGTATAATGTATAAATTTTATATCTGAATTAATATATTTATAGGCATCATATTCATGAACCATAAAATTATAAGATCTATCCAATTGATAAAAGGATAAATTATACACTTTTATTAATAACCCCAATAATCCTTGATCTGCAAATACATTTTCAATGGAGTTTTTTTCTTCTAAATTATTAAATAAATTACAGTGTTTTTCAAAAATTTTATTTTCGTGACAATATCTATTATTGTAAATCATAAAACCTGTATTAGGAGATTCCATATTATAATCAGAGGTTTTTAATCCATATTCCTCATTTAAAAACTCTTTATCATTTAACATCTGACCTAACTCTAACTCATCTTTTATAGCTCCTACAAACTCTATATTTTTAGTTAAATTTTTTAAACCCATATTTTTTTTACATAGGATATCTGCATCAATAGTAATACTATAATTATATCCTTTTTCATATAAAATCTCAGGAATTCCTAAAACCCAAAAGACTTCTTCCGGCCATTTTTGACTTTTTTTGAATCTCCCTCTAAATTTAGGATCTAATATTTCAATATTTTCATCTAATAAAGTTTTTTTAACTCTTTCTCCTATCTTATCTATAGCATCTGATACTATAAATAGATCCACCTCTGGATTAGTAACTTTAAATGATTTTAATGCTACTATTGAAGGCTTTATATAATTTTCATCCGAAACACAATATACTGCTATTTTCATCTTAGCACCTCTTTTCTCCGGTATCTTTTCCATTTTAGAAAAGAACTCAACCTTTATAAACTAAGTTCTCTTTTAACAACTTCTAAGTTCTCGTCTATTATTTTTTTATATTCAACATATTCTTTTCTAATTTCATCACTAAACTCTTTATAAAAATTTTTTTTTAATTTTATAAAAACATACTCCTTAAACTTTTTTGTTAAAAATATTTTTTGTCTATATGCATCAAAGTCTATAAGAACTAACTGCCCATTTGAATCAACTAAAGCACCATCAGTATTGTAGTCAGTTGGATATATTCTATTTTTCAATATTAGTAGAAAATAATCAAAAAAAGTTTGAATTAACCCATCGTTATACCCATATTCTTCTAAGTGAACACCTGCTTTTTTAGTTACATACAGTGATTCTCTTTCAAAAAAAGAGGTCCTATTTACCAAAACTACTAATGGCTCTGCATGAGGAATCCCTATTTTTTTTAATTTTTCCGATATATCTTTATAATAAAGGGCTGGATCTCTTTTGAGACCAAAAGCCATATTTCTTTTTCTTCTTCCATAAGCCTTATATTTTTTTATATAATATATTTCTCCGTCTATTTCTTCCATATAAACATTCTTTTTGTCCCTATCATTTCTAATGCACTTCTTACCTTTTAATTTTTCTGAATTAAAGTAATCTATAAAATAACTTTCCTCAAACATCATAACCTTCTTTCTTTTATTTATCTAAACCTATTTTTTAATTTCGCCAAAACTTCTTCCACTTGACTTTTTTTAATACTATTTAATATTTCATTTCCATAAAAGCCATCTTTTATGGGATTTTCCCCATCCCCCATAATTATATGAACATTCTTTTCCCTATGTTCAAATCCAGATTCTATCCCAAAAAATACCATTATATCCTTACGAAAAGAATATGCAGCATGAAATAACCCAGAATCAAAACCGATGTATAATTTAGATTGAGCTATCTTTTCCATTCCTTCAACTAAAGAGATTTCATCGACTAAATTAATTATATTTTCTATTTTTAATTCCTTCACTATTTTTTCAGTATAATTTCTTTGTTTATTTCCAGTCCCTAAAAGATAAATTTTCTCTTTAGGATAACTGTTCTTTACTAGATTTAAAATCTCTATCATCTTTTCCGGTGGGAATACCTTGCTTTCATGGGAGGCTCCTACTCCTACGACAATCCCACTTTCACCTAAATTATAATATGTTTTAAAATCTGGTTTTATTTCTTCTAAGTCCACTTGAACTTCTATTGTATCATTTATCATCCTATATATAGGGTTTAAAATATATTTTTCATCTACTTTTACATAATCTTCTAACTTAATTAAATTTTTATAAGATAACTTCGACGTAAAAGTCTTGTCACTGATAAAATTTAAATCTATTACAGTTTTAAATCCTATTTCATCTATTTTTTTTATGGTTTTAATCCTGTCTTTAAACCCACGTCTATACCCTTTAGTTTTGGATATAACATTAAAATCCATTCTTTTTAAAATATCTTCCCATTTATCATTGGCAAAAATATAAACTTTGTCATTTCCATATTTTTTTCTAACAATTTCCATAGCTCCACTCTTTACAATCGTATCTCCCATGGCTTCAGTTGCAATTATCAAAACATTTTCACTGTTATCATAATTTTTATTTCTATATGATTTATACCAGATTTCAAATATAAAATTATTTAACTTACCTTTTATAAAACTACTTTTAAGCCACTTGGGTTTTAACTGCTTTAACTGTTTTAACTTTTCTTTCAATATTAAAAACGACATCCTAACTCCTTTTATAATCTAATTTAATTTTTCATATAAAATTTCCTCTTCACCTAAAGGAGTTTCCACTCCATATTCACATCTATAATTTTTTCTAGATATTTCTTTCTTTCTTTTTCTATAATACTCTTCATTAGCACTTACTTTTTTAGTTGGATCAAATGGGTGATACATATGTATCATATCTTCGCTAAATTTTATAGGTTGGGATTCTATGCCTGCTTTGAATAGCCTGTTTCCCAAGTCATCGTCTTCTTTTCCCCATCCTTCGTATTTTTCATCAAATCCATTTATTTTTAGAAAATCTTTTTTAGAAACTACAGAAAATAATCCTACTATTTTTGCACCTCTAGTTTTAAACTTTATTTTATGAAGAAAACTTCTAAACTTATCTTTTTTAAAAACTTTTTCTATATTTTCTAATTTTTCAACATCCGTTAACGCTGCAATAATAGAAGGATATTCATCATTTTTTTCTATTTTCTTTTGGATTTTAATCCTTTCTTCCTCATTCGACATGTATGCTTTAGCCATTAAAAATTTATTTTCTTCCAAATTATTTATTATTTCTTTTACAAAATTTTTACCAAAAATAATATCTTGATCTAAAAAAACTAACCAATCACCTTCAGAAACTCTAACACCGTTATTTCTACTTTTCGCCAATCTAAATCCTCTATCTTCTTGATAAACATGCTTTATTTTAAACTTACACTTAGGTATTAAATCTTCAATATAATCCTTCAATACTTCACTAGAACCATCATCTGCAAAGATTAGTTCCTTCACACCTATATTTTGTTTTAAAAGACAAAGAATTATATTTCTAGCATATTCTAACCTATTATATATAGTAACTATTAAACTTATTTCTTTTTTCATATTTCTCCTTATCATATCCTATTTTACGATATAGTTCTCTTATTTTCTGTCACATCACATTTGGTTTATACTCCCATTTTTTATATCCCAAAACTCCTAAACCAGCATACAAGAGCTGCTGAACTTGTGGATAATGAATTGGCGATTCAAAAAAACCATATATAATCATAGATAAAAAACTCATAAAAACAATTATATTATATTTATTTTCAACTTTAAGGTTATTTTTTAATATCAATCCCATTAATATTAAAAATCCGAATAAACCTAAAAATCCATTTTCACTTAGTATCTCAACATAGTCATTATGTGCATGATAAAAAATTTTACCTTTTTTATCTGTATATTTATATTGCTTTAGCCCTATTCCAAATTTATTTTCTTCCCAAATTTCAAAACCATATTTATACATATCAATTCTAGTGGCGTTACTGTAACTTTTTAAACTAGCAATACTTTTTACCCTCGACAAATATTTTTCATTCCCTTTTAAATTTAAAATTCCTATAGTTAAAATTCCTGATAAAACCAATAAAATAATTCCATTCTTTGATTTTTTTATTAAAATCAAAGCTACTATTATTCCTATTATTGCTAACCAACTAGACCGGCTCATTGTTATCATGAGTACGTATATTGATAAGCCCCCTATAGAAAATAGGTAGAATAATTCTATTTTTTTCTTCTTAAAAAATAATAGTGTAAACACTCCTGATATATATATACAAATCCACATTGTATATACCCAAAGTTTATACCCTCCTGAAATTCTAGGGAGATATCTTCCCTGTATATAACCTAGTTTTTCAGCTATTCCAAGGCCTAATAATCTAAGTAACCCAACGGATATTAAAATCAAAAAAAAGTTCTTTTCTTTTTCATCAAAACTATATTGGCCTAAAATAACTACTAACATCCACGCTCTCAAGGCTCTTTCAAATAATTTGATGACACCTAAAATATCAGCTGAAAAAAAAGCTCCTAATGTTATTCCCATAAAGAATAAAATTAAACCTGTTTCGTATCCAGTTTTTTTATATCCAGTTTTTTTCACTTTAACGATAAATAATATCAACAACAAATAATATATTATATTCAATATTTTAGCTTCACTCATCAAAAATGGCGCTAAAATATAAACTAATATTAAAGTATATTTTTTTAATTGCTTTTCTTCGTTCATTCATCCTCCGTTTTTAAAAAAATAATTAATTTTTTATATAATCTCTCACAATTATTTTGGCCTCTAAATTTAAAATACCTATTTAATCTCTGCTTATAGATTTTCTCGACTATAAAATCCGCTTCGATATAATTTTCTATTTTTTTTACAACCTCTTCCTCTTTTTCAGTTCTGAATCCAAATAAATCTTTTTTTATATCAATATATCCAGCTTTTTCCCTTGTTTTTAAAAAATTTTCACAATCAAATTGATAAAAGATTACAGGTTTATTTAAATAAGAAAAATCAAAAGCTACACTTGAGTAATCCGTTATCATTAATTTATTATTTTTTAATATGTCTTGAAAATTTGATTTCTTTTGCTCTAACACCTTTATATTCTCATTTTCAAATTTTTTAAATAAATTATTATATTGTTGAAAATTTTGGTGTAAATATAAATTTAATTCTACCTTATATAAACTTAATAACTCATTTAAACTCTTATTTTTCAACAAATTGCTTATTTGATAAAAAAAATCAGAATTTTTAAATTTTTTTTCATTGCAGTCTATCCCTTTTCTAAAAGTTGGCATTAATAATATCCCTTTATTCTTAAACTTATTATTTTTAACTAAGTTATCCATTCTTGGTAATCCTGTTAAAAATATCTCCTCTTCAGTATATTTAAGTTTATTAATGACTATTTCCTTTTCGAACTCTGAACTTACAACAAAACCATCTTTCAATTCAAATTTTAATTTATTATATTCTTTTTCAACATTTTTTATTGCTATTATTCCATGTTGCAACATTATTTTTTTAGCCCTAATAATTTTTTTAGTATGTTTTTTTAAAATTCCAAATTCTCTAGGGACCATCCATAAACCATGAGTAGATAAAATTAATTCTGCTTGAAACATATAGATTATGTGTTTTATACTCATATATTTTATTACATTTCCTAAGTTGTCTACTTTAAAATAATCTGGTGATGATTCCTTGATTAAAAAAAACACTTTTTTTTGAGGGTAATTTTCTCTTATATACTTAAAAAAATGATACCCATTATCTTGAGCTTGGTTTTCTGTCTCGCATATTAACCATATATCATCTTTTTTCTTTAAAAACAGGATATATATTATTTTTAGGAATTCAACATAGATTGTTACAGGTATAACTTTTAGTTTATTTTTTAGTTTATTTTTTATATCCATAAGCCCCTCTCTTTAGTTATTTTTTCAATTTTATTTCCTCAACATCAAATTCATTTACATCCGCTTCCTCGTTTTCTCCTAAACTTGGTTTAGCATATATCTGCTTTACTTTAGTCGAATTAGCTCCCCACACAAGACTATTTAACTCCCCAGATCCTTCATCTGACCTATAGATGGCTAATATCTTTTTATCTAAAGCAACTCCTAGATGTACTATAGAAGTATCTGGTGTAATTATTAAATCAGATACCTTGATAATTGATGCTGTATCCAATATAGAACTTATATTTTCATTTAAATAAACTTTCTTTGTATCCACCTCTTTAACTATTTTTTTCAACTCTACTAATTTATCTGGAGAATATACAAAAGTTACTGCAGTACCTTCTTCTTTTAATATTACTCCTACTATTTCCTTAATTTTATTTTCATTTAAAGTCCTGTATTTACTTGCACCATATGGGTTTATACATATGATTTTTTTTTCTTTTATTCTCTCTCTGAATTCTATTCCAATTTTTAAATTTTCTTCTGAAAGATGGATATCATAGGATAAATCCGGTTTTAAAATGCCTAAAATTTCTAAGTATTTTTTGTACCTGTCAGTTATATGTTTATCTGTCACTCTATACTCCACAGAAACGTCAAATAAGGTCCAGTCAGACTTGTTTAACCCCATGTTGATCCTTGCTCTACACAAATTAATGAACTTCATCTGCTTCACTCTCAGCATCTCTGAAAAATCAATTAAAAGATCATATTTTTCAGAAGATATCTCATTGGCTAAGTTTTTTAGTTCCCTGTCAGATTTACTGTAATCATAGATCTTGTCTACATGAGGATTATTGGCTATAACCTGCCTGTTCGCTCCTCTGGTGACCACACCGATCTTTATCTGTGGATAGACCTTCTTTATTTCACGAAACATCAAGGTATTTATTATCATATCCCCAATCTTTCCGTCATTTCTAATAAATAAAATAGATTTTATATCCAGATTTTTTATAAGATTATTGTCGTTTTTCATCTCTTCTTTACTATTTTTTTCTGTTTTTTTACGATCCCACAAAAATCTTCCTAAAGCTAATCTTTTAGGTCTCAAAAAATCCTGTAACTTTCTATTTAATTCTCTAATTCCCATGATTTCACCTTTCCTTTTTTAATTTTTATCTGTTCTTTCTACTTTAGAGGCTATTGCTCCTACTATCTCTTCCCTCGTTTCATCTGTATAGCTGTCAAAAAATTTATGTTTATAATCTTCCTTTTTATCCCTGTCAGGAACTATATAAGTTACATCTTTATGTCCAAATACTCCCCACCTTAAAGGTGATTGAGTTTTTTTATTGGGATAGATAGCCACAATGCTCTTTTTCAACGATCCTGCTATATGAGTCGGCCCTGTTGAACCGCCGAAATATACATCTGCTTTATCTATCATAGCTGCCAAGTTTAGAAGGTCTCCTCCGTTGGCATACAAATACACCCTTTCTCTTCCTATACCATCTAATATCTTCTGTCCTCTTTCCTCTTCCGATATATGACATGTCAATACCACATTTAGATCTGTGACCTTATCTAATACAGCCTTTATTAGTTCTATATACTCTTCATCACTAATATTTTTAGCACTTCCACCCATAAATGGATTTATTACTAATATTGGAGATTTCATTTCTTTTTCTGCTATGAATACCTCTACTGCTTTTTTGTGTTTTTCCTCATAATAGATCTCAGTATTTAACTCAAATAGATTATCAAATTTTTTACAATCTAATTTTTTTATCAAATCCAGATTATACTCAGCTTCATTTTTAATCGATTTAGATCTTTTTTGCAGGACCCCTTTGTTGTATACAAAAAATGACTTTATTTTTGATAGTGGACCTATTTTAACCTTAGCACCACTAGCTTTAGCCAGCTGCATCACAAATTCATCGTTATATAGAGCTATAAATACATCTGCTTTAAAATATTTTATTTTTTCTATCAATTCAACCTTTCTATAATCATCTATTTTAACTACTCTATCTATATAGGGTAAGTTTTTCACAATTTCATAGTTATATTTTCTTACCAAAACTATTATCTCGACATCTGGATACATTTTTTTTACCATAAAAAAACTGGGGATTGATAATACCAAATCCCCTATCTTATCCGTTCTAGATATTATGATCCTTTTTATATCTTTCATAACTTAGCTCCTCAAAACTATAATTAATTTCATTCTTATTTTAAACTTGTTTTTTCCATCTCTCTCAACTTAAAATATTTAGTCATAGTATACATTCCACTAAACAACGCTATTATCAAGCCCTCTATACCATCTAAAAACCCCAATCTAAATATATACATCCTTATAAATTTAAAAAATGGGTTTATTACTACATTAAAAAAACTGGATTTTTTACCTCTCTTGACATACTCCTCTGCTCCTAATGTCGTATATCTGTCAAATCTAGTTATATAATCACTCAAAGTTAGGTATGTATAGTGGTATATTTTCTCTTTTATCTTACCTTTAGTTGACATTGTTTCAAATTCTTCATGGACTAAGTTATCACTTACCTTTACGCTTCCATTCTTCCATAATCTGGTAGCATATTGATTTGACCACCCGCCATATTTCAATTCCTTACCAAAACATACTGAACATCTATTTATGTCATAGACTTCATATTTATTTTTTCCATCTATTATAGTTTTGATCGTTTCTTTTAATTCTTTACTTATTACCTCATCTGCATCAATTAGGAGGATCCATTCCCCTTTACATTTGTCTATTACAGAGTTTTTTTGAGGACCAAATCCCTTCCAATTTTCAGTATAGACCGCAGCTCCTTTAGACCTAGCAATCTCTACAGTAGCATCTGAACTGTTACTATCTACAATTATTATCTCATCAGCCAGTTCCCTTACAGCTTCTAAGGTTTTTCCTAAAATTCGCTCTTCATTATATGTTATTATACCTACCGATAACTTCATATTTATTCACTCCAATTTTTTTCATCATTCTCTAGATTATACCATATATATATCTAAATTTATATATACAAAAAAACACCCCGAAGGGTGTTAAAGTTTATAGTTGGCTGGGCTGGCAGGATTCGAACCTGCGCATGACGCAGTCAAAGTGCGTTGCCTTACCGCTTGGCGACAGCCCAACATGTTTACTATATTATATATATGGTGCCGCTTATCGGAGTCGAACCAATCACCTACTGATTACAAGTCAGTTGCTCTACCAGATGAGCTAAAGCGGCATACATATGTTTATAATTTAATGGCGGGAGTGACGAGACTCGAACTCGCGACATCCTGCGTGACAGGCAGGCACTCTAACCAACTGAGCTACACCCCCATAAATTATAAAGTTTTAAATGGTGCTCACAACTGGACTTGAACCAGTGACCCCCTGCTTGTAAGGCAGGTGCTCTCCCAACTGAGCTATGCGAGCTTATTACAATTTGGTAGTCCGTAGGGGAGTTGAACCCCTCCCGCTTGAGTGAAAACCAAGAATCCTAACCGATAGACGAACGGACCACAGTATTGTAATGTTATAATGGTGCCTTGAAATGGATTCGAACCATCGACCGCTCGGGTATGAACCGAGTGCTCTAGCCAACTGAGCTATCAAGGCATTTTGGTGGAGATAAGCGGGGTCGAACCGCTGACCTCCGCAGTGCAAGTGCGGCGCTCTCCCAACTGAGCTATATCCCCAAAATGGTACGCCTAAGTGGACTTGAACCACCGACCTCACGCTTATCAGGCGTGCGCTCTAACCAGCTGAGCTATAGGCGTAGATATGGTGGTTGGAGAAGGATTTGAACCTTCGAAGGCTGAGCCGGCAGATTTACAGTCTGCTCCCTTTGACCACTCGGGAATCCAACCACACAATGTGTGTATAAATGTTTTAAATGGTGCCTAGGGCGGGACTTGAACCCGCACGTCCACAGAGGACACGGGATTTTAAGTCCCGTGCGTCTACCGATTCCGCCACCCAGGCATAATCATTTAGAACAATTATTTGTTTGTTTTTTATTTCATTTGGTAGTCCGTAGGGGAGTTGAACCCCTCCCGCTTGAGTGAAAACCAAGAATCCTAACCGATAGACGAACGGACCACACTTTTGAAATAAATGGTGGATCTAGCTGGAGTTGAACCAGCGACCACTCGGTTATGAGCCGAGTGCTCTAACCAACTGAGCTATAGATCCATATAATGGTGAACCTGAAGGGATTTGAACCCCTGACCCACGCCTTAGAAGGGCGTTGCTCTATCCAGCTGAGCTACAGATTCATATATGGTGCGCCACACAGGGTTTGAACCTGTGACAACTCGATTAAAAGTCGAGTGCTCTACCAGCTGAGCTAGTGGCGCATATGGAGCGGGAAACCAGGTTCGAACTGGCGACATTCAGCTTGGAAGGCTGACGCTCTACCAACTGAGCTATTCCCGCATACATATATGGTTATTCAATTGTTTTGGTGGCGGGAGCAAGATTTGAACTTACGACCTTCGGGTTATGAGCCCGACGAGCTACCAGGCTGCTCTATCCCGCGACATGGATTTTTTTGTTTTAAATGGTGCCTAGGGCGGGACTTGAACCCGCACGTCCACAGAGGACACGGGATTTTAAGTCCCGTGCGTCTACCGATTCCGCCACCCAGGCATAATCATTTAAAACGTTTATTCTTTTCGTCTGTGAGTTCGTTGCGTTTTTCGCTTTCCCTCGCGGACAAGAAGAAGTATACCGTGTTTACAAGTTTTCGTCAACACTTTTTTTTGTTTTTTATGAAGTTTTTTTTTAATTCTTCTTACAAAAACTCTCAAACCCACATTTTTCACAGGTTTCATTGTTTTTTATAAAAAAATTTTTTTTATTTTTTTTTATTTCACCTATTAATTCTTTTAATATTTTTTTATTTTTTTCATGTTTTTTTTCATTATATTCTATAAAAATTTTATTTCCAGGGTAATTTAATTGAAAATATTCCATACTAATATCATTTATTTTCTTCTTTGGAAATATTTTTTTAAAATTTTCTCCTAAAAGAAACATATAAACTTTAGTCTGAATACTCTCCTCCATAACTCCTACGTTATATGGGTTTTTATTTGTTTTAAAATCTACTATCTTTATTTTATCATCTTCTATAATAAGCAGGTCATATTTCGCCATAAGCCTGATCTCATCCTTATCCTGCCTTATCTCAACTTCACTCTTGCAGTCTACTTTTTCAGGATATCTTTTCTCTAGTACATCCATCCACTCCAAAAGCTGTTCATCTCTTATATAGAAATAATCTTTCATCCCATTAAAATATCTTTCAGCTAAAATATGAAAATCAGTTCCCCTCTCTATACTCTTTTTTAATTCAGGATCTACTCCCCTTCCCGATATACCATCTATATAAATATATTCAAACATCTTTGGACACCTCTGAAAGGTTCCCAATGAATTTTGACTATAATAAAAAGATTTTTCCATATATTTCAACTCCTTTTTGTTCAAAGATTCCTAGAGTAGGCTAATTCATGAATTAGCCTACTCTATATTAATTAACTCTGCTTTTTATAAACTTTTCTATTTCTCCTAAATAATAAACTCCATTTTCTACATTTCCACTAATCATGAGATATTCTTTGGCTCTGGTTATCCCTACATAGAGCAGTCTTGTATTTTCCGCTAGTTTTTCTAACTTATTCTTTACTATCCCTATCTCTGTCTCTCTATCTATAAACTCCCTTTCAAACTCTTTTTCTGTAAAAATTTGAGGATATTCATATTCCTTCTTTAGATAATAACATTGGCCATAGTTAGTTTCATTGAGGTGTACAGGAAAAGTCCTATTGTCCACTCCAACTAAGTAAACAAAATCCCACTCCATCCCCTTACTCCTATGATAGCTAGATAAGGTTACCTTGAATTTCTCTTTATTTTCTAAAATTCCTTCCTCTTCAACAGCCTTAGCCATATAACTAAATTCACTGTTCTTTGCTTTTTTCAAATTAGAAGCTAGATCCAGTAAACTCCATTTAGGATTATATTTTAATATTTTCTTCAGATCATAGGATATTTTTTCTATCAACAATTTTTTCTCACCATGAATTTCAAATATCTCTCCTATAAATACAATCACTTTTTCCAACGAACTTTGATTCAGATCCAACACAGCTCGAATTTTTTTCAGAATAGCTTTATATTTTTTTAATGAAGGTTTATCCAGTTTTGGATACTCTTCACTATAAAGAACATCTTCTAAAAGGTTGTTTCTTATAAATTGGGAGAATATTTCCCTGACTTCTTTTTCATCATCTGCAAAAAAATTATCTTCCAAAAGTTTAATCAATCTTTTATTTTCAAATGGCCTAGCCAGATATTCCAAAAAATCTCCTAAGAAATTCATGAGCTCCAACAAACTTTCTGGAATATCACTGAGAATCTGAAAATCTATTTTTTTCCTCCTAAATATCCTGGCCACTTCATCTATCCTGTAATTGGTAGGCAGAAGGATCCCTATACTTTTCTCGGGGTATTTTTTTATAAATCCCTCTATCCCCCTTATCAACCTATCTCTTTCCTCTTCCCATCCTAAAACTTTTACAGTTTTAACCCCATATCCATCTACCTTTGGATTAGAAGGTGTCTCACCCTCCAATACAGGCTTTATAATCTGTGGTTGCAAGGCTGTCCTTACCTTTTCAAGAGGATGTCTTACAGTCACAGTTTGTACTAGATGGTTAGCTACCTCTATTATATTCCTAGTGCTTCTGCCTGCCGTAAACATCTCCACCTTTGGATTAGACTTTATAAAACTTTTAAATATCTCAGGTGAACTGGAAGTAAATGTCCCTAAGATACTCTGATTGGGATCTCCTACTTTGACTAAATTCCCATTTGTTATCAAATTTATTATCTTATTTTGGAGGTTGTTACTGTCCTGAGCTTCATCTTCAAAAATATATCTATATCTTAATTTTAGTTCCTCTACCAAAGCAGGAGTTTGTTTCAACAATTTATAGGTATAAAATAAGATGTCGTCATAGTCCAAAACACCTTCTTTTTTGCATTTCATATCATATCTATAAAACAACTCTCCTACAACCCTCAACAAACTGTCTTTCCTGTATTTTTTACTATAACTATATAGCCTTTTAGCAGTCATCCCCTTATTTTTCATCACACTGATCATCTTTAGTGTTAAATTAACTAGTTCCTTGTCCCACCTGACCTGCATTCCATTTCCACTATATTTGGAATCTAAGAATGAATCTAAATCTTTAGGTTTTTCCCTCCTATACTCCATCACAACTAAACTCATCAAATAATATCTATTAGCATCTGTCATAGTTTGAAATCCCTCTGTGATCCCCACACTGTCCCCATGCTCCCTTAAAAGATCCGATCCCACCTTATGGATAGTTTTTATTTGAAATTTTCTATAGAGCTCATATTCGCCTCTTTTTTGAAGTAGTTCCATTATTCTATGTTTAAAATTGTTTACAGATGAATTCATATAGGTTAAGATCAAAATTTCTTCTTCCCCTTCTAACTGTTTCACTAATTTAGCAGCTAACCTACTGAGTATAAAAGTCTTCCCTCCTCCAGGAACTGCCGGGATGGCCATCTTTCCAGAGGTATAGTTCATAATCAATTCTTGCTCCCGTCTATATCTAATCCCTTCCATAAACTCCTCCCGCTTTCTCTTTTTTTTAAATTATATATTTTTTTTATTCCAACTCCTAATTTTAATTTCCACCCTTCAAAAACGAACCACTTTTAACCACCAAAAACTTAAAATTTACGCTTGAATTTTAATCGTTAAAATTATATACTATCTTTAACAATTAAGAGAAAAAAATCACATAGAGTGGTTGAGGGGGAAAACAACATGAGATATAGAGTAGTTTTAGAAGAGAAAAAAAAGAACAAAGTTGAGATAAAGACAGTAACTTGCCACGTAGGAGTAAAGGGAAATATTGAGGAATATGCTAACTATTATTCATATGACAACAAATCGACAATCTTAAGTGTCTATAAATAGATTATTCTAAGGGGCTTTGCCTCTTTTTTTATTAAAAAAAACTACCAACCCCTAAGAATTACAAATGAAACAAAATAATTCCTTCCATTTAAAGAGGAAATTTAAATTTTTATTTAATAAGTTTATAGTATATAATAGTACCGAACTATTGTTTACAAATTAACTCAAAAATCCAAGGAGGAATTTATGAAAAAAATTATATTTTTATTTTTAACCATCTTTAGCGTTATTACCTTTGGACAGAAACCTTTAGTGGTAGGAATGGAACTGGCTTATCCTCCATTCGAAACTACCGATAAATATGGAAACCCCAGTGGTTTTAGTGTAGACATGGCCACAGACCTAGGAAAATATCTAGGCAGAGAAGTTGTCATCGAAAATATGGCATATGGAGGTCTTATCCCTGCACTCAGGACTGAAAAGGTCGATATTATCTTATCATCTATGAGTATCACAGACAGAAGAAAGAGATCTATCAATTTTTCTACTCCCTATGCAAAATCAAATCTTGCAATTTTAGCCAACCAAAATAGCGGGATAAAAGATCCTATGGACCTGAATAAAAAAGGTAAAAAGGTAGCAGTAAAACAAGGAACTACAGGCCATGTAGTAGCTATGAAAACCTTTCCAAAAGCTGACATCTTAGTCTTTGAAAAGGAAAGCGCATGCATCTTAGAAGTTACCCAGGGAAAAGTGGATGCTTTTATATATGACCCACTAACAATTTTAAAAAATTGGAAAAAAAATAAAAGTACAACTGAACCTATCCTAAAACCCTTTGAGGAAACTCCTCAATATTGGGCTATTGCATACAATAAAAATAACAACAAATTAGGAGAAAAAATAAATAAATTTATAGAGAGTTATAAAAAAGACGGAAGTTTAGATAGATTAGCTGACAAATATCTTGCTGAACCTAAAGAGGAATTTGAAAAAAGAGATATACCTTTTTTCCTATAACATATGAAAATTAAAGACTTATTCTATGCTAAAGATGATAAATTCGATATAACTTTGTCAGCAAAAATAGTTAATACTACACTCATCTTAATCATAGGAATTATATTTTGGAACTACGCTTTCAGCAGATTAAACTATGAATCTCAAGGACTTTCAGTTTTTTTAGAATTTAAATATAAATTTATCTTTGGTTTTTTTATAACCATTATGATCTCTATATTTTCTTTAATTTGTAGTCTAATCATCGGAAGCCTTTTAGCTATGGGTCAAAAAAGTAGATTTTTGCCCCTTCATTATTTTACTAAGATCTTCATCGAGATAATTAGAGGAACCCCTCTTATTGTCCAAGTTTACCTATTTTTCTATGTAGTAGGAACGGCCTTGAACATAAATAACCGTTATATTATGGGTATCCTTATCATGGCTACTTTTTCTGGTGCATATGTTGCAGAAATTATCAGAGGCGGGATAGACAGCATCGATAAAACACAGATTGAATCAGCCAAAGCTTTGGGGTTTACCAATTTTCAAAAATATAGATATATCATCCTGCCCCAGGTTATAAAAAGGGTAATGCCTCCCCTTGCAGGACAATTTGCATCCCTTATCAAGGATTCATCACTTCTATCTATAATTGCAGTAAATGAATTTACAAAAAATGTTCAGGAAGTAGATTCCATTACATTTACTCCCATTGAAAATTATGCCGTATTAGCTCTAGGATATATCTTATTGACCTATCCTATCTCCCACCTATCAAAAAAATTAGAAAAGAGGTTTTCATATGGAGATTAATATATCAAATTTAAATAAAAAGTACGGAGACCAGATTGTTCTAAATAATTTAGAGCTGAATATAAAAGGAGTTCATTCCTTGGTCATTATCGGCCCTTCTGGAGGAGGGAAATCTACTCTATTGCGAATATTAGCAGGCTTAGAGATCCCAGAAGAAGGAGATATCACCATAAACAATAAAAATATCTTGTTTAAGGAAACTGAGCTCTACAACTATAGAAAAACCATAGGAATGGTCTTTCAAGCATTTAACCTTTTTCCTCATTTGTCAGCGATAAACAACATCACACTGCCCTTGGAAAAAGTTCATAAGATCAAAAAAAATGAAGCAAATCTAAGGGCTAGAACTCTCTTGGATAAGTTTCAATTGGGAGAGCACGGTCATAAATATCCATCCCAATTATCAGGAGGACAGCAACAACGTGTAGCAATAGCCCGGGCTGTTGCTCTTGATTCTCAGTTTTTACTCTTAGATGAACCTACTTCGGCATTGGATCCAGCTCTGACTTCTGAAGTATTAGACAGTATTTTAGAGTTAAAAAAAGAGAAAAAAGATTTAATATTAGTTACCCACGAGATGGGATTTGCCAAAAATGTAGCGGATTATATCCTCTTTATAGATGGTGGTAAAGTTGTAGAAGCCGGAGAAGCTGGTTCTATATTTAGTAATCCTCAGACACCTGAATTAAAAGAATTTTTAGGAAAAACCTTAAAATATTAAAAGACAAGGTGACCTTGCATCTAAACAAGCATAATTTAGGTTTTCATGATCTCTAAAAAATATTGTTGATGTCACTCGCTGATGTAATTTCTTATACTAAAAAAAGATATTTCTGCATTACTTCTAATGCAGAAATATCTTTTTTTAATTCCCTGTTATCAATTAAAATAATTACAAGTTTTTTATTTCAAATCCCATTCTAATATTTTTTTTATCTCTATCTGCTTCTCTTCGTATATCAAATTAACCAAATACTCTCCATCTGTATAGAATAGGATTTTTTTCTTTTTCGTATGCTTTTTTATAAAATACTCCACCCTGCAGGCTTGGGATTTCGTTTTTGTCTCCCAAAGGGATAAAAGTTCGAATGGTCCCCTTCCCCTGGTATACTTAGCTCCCTCTCCACTCTTGTGAGCCTCTATTCTTTTCTCAACATCATTGGTTATACCCGTATAGACACTTCCATCTCCACATCCTAACATATATATATAATACATCCCATCCACCTCTATTTTTAGCTCTATTTTTACAAAAACATTCATTACTTAAGTTTATTTCACTTTTTTTTTACCTATAAATAAAGTATAATATAAGTCTATACCAATTGTAAAGATTGGGGTTTATTGTATTTTATTAGGAGGATTTTTATGGATGAATTTAGCTGTGGAAGGCTGCAGAAAGCTAAAAAATTAACCTTTGCATTGGCTCTTGCCATTCTTACGGTTTTCACTTATTTTGTTTTTATTGATAAAACAAATATAATTATTGGATTAAAGAATATAGTCACATCTCCCTCTACCCTGATAACAGATTTCTTGGTTATTGGAGGATTAGGAGCTACATTTTTAAATGCATTTAGTTTATTTATTTTTAACTTTATCTTGGTTAAAAGTTTTAGGCTCAAGATTAGCGGTTTGGTTTTGGCTGCTTTTTTCACTGTCTTTGGGTTCTCATTTTTTGGAAAAAATATATTTAATGTACTGCCAATCTATCTCGGCGGAATAATGTATGCAAAATTTGAGCACTTAGACTTCAAAACAGTTTTACCTACAATTATGTTTACTAGTGCATTGGCACCTTTTATCAGTGCTATGGCATTTAGTTCTGGTACATTTGAGGAAGCCTATCTATTAGCTATGATCTTAGGTATAGTTATAGGGTTTATAGCTACTCCTCTAGCTAAAAAAATGATCTCATTCCATGAGGGGTTCAACCTTTATAATTTGGGATTTACTGGGGGACTTTTAGGAGCCGTTATTACCTCTATCCTAAAGGCTTATGATTTTGATATAGAGCCCCAAAAATTAATTTCAACTAAATATCATCTGGTGCTATTGATTACTTGTTCCATGGTATTCTTACTTATGATCTTAGTAGGATTCTATATTAATAAAAATAGCTTTAAAGGCTACAAAGAACTATTAAAATGTGATGGTTTAAAATCTGATTTCACAGAAAAATATGGATATGGACTTTCATTTATCAATATGGGAATCAATGGGTTTATCTCCATTGCATTTATCCTCCTTGTAGGAGAAACTCTAAGTGGACCTCTCTTGGCAGGGATCTTAACGATCGTTGGTTTTTCTGCCTTTGGAAAACATCCCCTAAATATTACACCTATCCTTTTCGGAGTTTGGTTAGCTGGTGTAACCACTGAAGTGGATAAATTTGTTTTAGTTCTTTCAGCCCTATTTGGTACTGCTATGGCTCCAATTTCAGGGGTCTATGGTCCTCTTTGGGGTATAGCTGCTGGATGGCTTCATATGTCAGTGGTTAGAAATATAGGTGTTGTTCACGGTGGATTAAATCTATATAACAATGGTTTTTCTGCCGGTATAGTTGCAGGTGTTTTATTACCTATCATCCGTACTTTTACAGACAGAAGAAATAAATTTAAAGATAAATATTTCTTAAAACGTCAAGAACTTTACAAAAATTTATATTCAGAAGAAGATTTAGATTGATCTCTTGTTTTTTTCATTTATTTAACCTATACTCATACTAATAACTAAGTTTTTATGTTATAAAAACTCAGTCAATAATTTTTTTTAGAGGGGGAAGTTATGGAATTTAAAATTGTAGGTATTAAGTTAGAAAATCGAAATGAAACAGCTCTTCATGTACAAAATACCCTTACCGAGTATGGGTGTTATATCAAGGTAAGATTAGGCCTTCATAATCTCAATGATCAAGTATGCTCGCAGGATGGTTTAATTCTATTAGAATTAGTTGCTGAAAATAATATCGTCGATGAATTTTTAGAAAAATTAAACTCTATTCCCGGAACAACAGCAAAAAAAATGTTCATATAAAAATTTAAATAAAAAAAGATAGCAGTCAAATAAAAAATTGACTGCTATCTTTTTTTAAGTTAATTTCTTTCCTCTTGCAATATAATCAGTATGTAAAAGTTTATGAGCACCATGTCCTCCAGGACCATCTTTTAGAAAATTTTCATATAATTCTATAACTGCTGGGTTTTTATAGGATTTTTTTATGGTAGATTTTTTGTCTTCCCCATAAATCGCCTGTGCTCTAGCCTTTCTTATCTCCTTATTTGTAGGAATCGGCTGACCTCCCCCTCCCAAACATCCTCCAGGACAAGCCATAAATTCTATAAAATGACACCCGCTGAACTCTCCACCAGCCTCAATATTTTCCAAGACCATCTTAGCGTTAGCAGTCCCATGACATACAGCTACCTTCAGTGTAACACCCTTTAAAAAATCAAAACTATCAAAATATGGTTTTAAAAGTTCTGGAACTTTCCCTACCTCATCTATGGTCAATTCAGCATATTTTATTTTTTCAAATCCTCTTACTACCTTTATCTCTCCTGCTGCAAACACCGACTCTATCTCCTTTCCTGTAACTAACTCATAGATTGTCCGGATAGCCGACTCCATCACTCCTCCTGTAGCTCCAAAAATGACTCCAGAACCACTAATTCCACCAAAGGGGTCATCAAATTTAGATTTTTCTAAGTTAGGCAGATCTAGTCCTACCTCCTTAAACATCTTTCCAAGTTCCCTAGTGGTCAAACCATAATCTATGTCTCTATAACCTGAATCACACATCTCTTCTCTAGCTGCTTCAAACTTTTTAGCAGTACACGGCATTAGAGCTACTGTCACTACATCTTTTGGATCAATATTGTTTTTCTCACAATAATAAGTTTTTATAATACTCCCAAACATCTGCTGAGGACTCTTAGCAGTGGATAGGTTCTCTATATATTTGGGATTAAAATGTTCCAAATATTTCACCCATCCTGGAGAACACGAAGTAAACTGCGGTAAAGCTTCATTCCCATCCTCCATTAGATTTTTTTTCAGTCTCAAAAGAAGTTCTAATCCCTCCTCTATAATGGTCAAATCAGCACTGAAACAAGTATCAAATACCCTGTCAAAGCCACAGTATTTCAACCCTGTATTTATTTCTAAAGTCAGACTTTTACCGGGAGCCAATCCAAATAACTCTCCTATTCCTGCTCTAGGAGCCGGTGCTGTCTGAATAACCACATGTTTATTTTTATCTTCCAACGCCTTCCACACTTCCTCTGTTTGATCTTTTTCATGGAGAGCACCAGTGGGACATCGATTTACACATTGTCCGCAGTTAATACAGATAACATCCTCCATATTTCTATCTCCAAAGGTAGAGATATAACACCGATCTCCTCGTTCTTTCACACCAAAAACTCCTACCTCCTGCAGATCCACACAACTTCTTACACATCTTCTGCAAAGAATACATTTATCCATATCCCTCACTATAGACATACTGCTGCAGTCCACAGGCTTTACCGTTTTATTCGGATGCCCAAAGGGGTATTTTGTGATCCCATAGTCTTCTGCCAGATCCTGCAGCTCACAGTTTCCGTTTCTTATACAGGAATAACATTCCCCCACATGGTTAGCCAACATGAGATCCAATATATGTCTTCTGGCTTTTCTTATCTTATGGCTATGTGTTTTCACCTCTATCTCCCTTTCTATGGAGTAGGAGCAAGATGCTTGCAGAGTTTCCATCCCTACCACTTCTACCAGACAAATCCGGCAGATCCCTGCTATACAAAGATCCTCATGGTAACATAGAGTAGGTATCTTTATTCCTAAAGATCTAGCTACTTCCAAAATAGTTGTTCCTTTTTTTACTGTCCGTTCCCTTCCATCTATAACTATATCTATTAATTTTGCCTCACAAGCCTTATCTTTATTTTCACAGGCCAGCCTTATTTTTTCTGCCTTGCTTGCCCTACACTCACTCATCGTTTTCCCCCTTTGGTAACCTTCCTAAGATTTCATCTTTAAAATTCTCTATAATAGATATAAACGCATTGGGACTGGACTGTCCCAGCCCGCACTTAGAAGAAATTTTTATAGTTTCAGCCAGATCCATCAACTCCTCCAAATATGTTATAGAACAACGTCCCTCCTCTAAAAGCCTCAACCCATTGGATAATTTTCTATTTCCCTCCCGGCAGGGAGTACACTGTCCACAACTTTCATCCACAAAAAAATCCATAAAATTTTGAGCAACTTCCAGCATATCCCTGTCTTCGTTAAATAAGATAATAGAACCTCCTGTAGGTACTGCTTCAAAAGCTATCCTATTTTTAAAATCTCCTACTTTAAGACAACGGCCTGCCGCTCCTCCTACCTGTACCGCCTTTATATTTTTAGCTCCTACTCTTTCTATTAATTTTTCTATAGTTATCCCAAAGGGAAGCTCGTATATCCCTTCATCTTCGCAGTCCCCGGAAACACTAAAAAATTTAGTTCCTGTCGATTTAGAAGTTCCGTATTTTTTAAAAAATTCTACACCATTTTTAAAGATTAAATTTATATCTAAAAAAGTTTCCACATTATTGACTATGGTAGGTTTGTCATAAAAACCTGTATCTACTGGATAAGGCGGTCTATTTCTAGGCTCACCTCTCATTCCTTCCAATGATTCAATTAAAGCTGTTTCCTCACCGCATATATAGGCACCTGCTCCCATCCTTATTTCAATCTCAAAATCAAATCCTTCTATTCCCAGAATATTCTTTCCTAACAATCCATTTTTTCGCCTGTCTTCTATAGTTTTTTCTATGATCTCTTTCAAATAAAAATATTCTCCCCTGAGATATATAAATCCCCTTTCGGCTTTTATTATATGGGCACCTATAGTCATTCCCTCTATTACCTTACTGCAATGTTTGTGCAGGATATACCTATCTTTAAATGTTCCAGGCTCCCCTTCATCTGCATTACAAACTATATATTTAGGTTTTTTCTCCTGTTTATAGGCCAACTTCCATTTAAAAAAGGTCGGAAATCCTGCTCCACCCCTTCCCCTTAGATTAGCCGATTCTATCTCTTCTAATAAGTTATCAGATGATTTTTTTACAACTTTTTTAAGCACTTCTCCATCCTCAAATCTTCCTTTAAGCAGGGGTCCCTCTATCTGAACATTCGAAATTATTGTATTTTCATATTTTTCATCTAAATTATTATTTTTACATGCATTTATTATTGAAGGGATGTCCGACGGTTTTACCTTTGAGATCAATTTTTTATCTACCATCAAAACCGGTCCCCTGTCACACATTCCTAAACAATTGCAGTATTCCAGTGAAAATAAACCATCCTGGGTAGTCTCACCAAAACCTATTCCCAGTTCATTTATAAGTTGTTTTTCCAACCTTTTTTTCCCCTTTAAATCACATGAAATTGTTTGGCATAACCGAATTGTATGCTTGCCATTTTTTTTATTTAAAAAACTATAAAAGGAATAAACACCCTCTACTTCTGTAGGATGGATTCCTAAACTATGAGCTAACTCCTCCATGATACCTTCTCCTACCTCTCCATATTCATCCTGTAATTCATTTAGTATTGGAAGTATTGACGATTTTTCCAAAGAATATTTATCTATCAATTTTTTCAATGATCTCTTCATCGCTTCTTTTTTTAATTTTTCCATAGATCCCCCTTTTATATTTTTCCAATGTATTTTTTTAATTTATCTTTATTTATTCTAAAAACTCTCCTTCATTCCTTCAATAAATAGTACTTATTAATTTTATATAAAAAAAATGGAGGAAAACCCTCCATTTTAATCTATTATATTACTGTTTATTTCTATTCATATACATATAGTAAGTCAACAAACTCTTCATATCTGTAGTGATTTTTTCCATCTCTTCTAAATTTATCCACTTAGTTATGAGATCCTCTGTTTCATCTAATTCTAACTCCAATGGTTTTATCTCATTACTCTTTAATTTAACTATATAAATATACAATTTCTCGGTAGTGTACCCCGGTGATGAGGCCAAAGCTTCATTGGATTCATATATTATTTCTACATCATCCATTGTATATCCTGTTTCTTCCCTGAGTTCTCTTTCCAAAGTTGATTTAGCTGTTTCTCCCTCTTCTATTATTCCTGCAGGTATTTCCAATAGATGAGAATTTGTTCCAGGTCTATATTGATCTACCAAGAGAGTTTTTTTCTCTTTTTCATCTAATACCATTACACCTATGGCATTTGGTTTATTTATATACTCCATCTTCAATTCCCTCGTAGGATGATCTTTTAACTCTATCTTTAAAAACTTTAAGTCTGATAATTTCATAAAATTTCTCCTTATATTATTTTAACCTCTATATTGCCCAGTTCCCATCTCTAAATATAGATGTTATAGTTCCATCCTCTTCAATTCCATCGATAGACAGATCTTCTGATCCTACCATGAAATCTACATGTACCAAACTGTCATTTACCCCTTCAGTTTCTAATTCTTCCTTGGTCATATTTTCTGCACCTTCTATACAACTCTTGTAAGCTGCCCCAAATGCAAAATGACAAGATGCATTTTCATCAAATAAAGTGTTATAGAATAAAGTATTTGTATTAGAAATAGGAGAATCCACTTGTACTAAAGCAATTTCGCCCAAGTATCTAGCTCCCTCATCTGTGTTTAATAAACCTTCTAATACTTCATATCCTTTTTCAGCTGTAAATTCTACTACTTTTCCTTTTTCAAAAGTTAACGTAAAGTTGTCGATTATGTTTCCATTGTAGTTTAATGGTAGCTTACTTGCTAAAGTTCCATCTACTTTATTTTTATTTGGTAATGAGAACACTTCTTCTGTCGGTAAATTAGGATTAAATACTACTCCACCTGTCGTTGTTGATGCTCCTGCTTTCCATAACTGCTTTTTTGACATCCCTACCATTAAGTCAGTCCCTTCTGATTTGTAGTGAAATGCGGTAAATTTCTTTTCATTTAAAATATTTACTTTTTCTGTTAAGTTCTTATTATGTTGATCCCAGTTAGAGATAGCTTCTCCGTCTACTCTACACATATCTAGTATCATTTCCATTAATTTATCCATCGCCTTTTCTGTAGAAACTCCAGAGAATACCTTAGTTGCCCAAGCTTCACAAGGTACTGCAACTATACTCCAAGCGTTTTTATCAGATAATACTTTTTCATAGTACCCTTTTATAGCTTGTGATCTCACTTTTGACCAGTTCGCTACTCTTTTAGCATCTACATCTTTTAACAATTCTGGGTCTGGAGAGATTACATTTAAAAAACAAGCTCCTTTATCAGCTAAATCATTTAACCTATCTGCATCCCATTTAGGAAACTCTTCAAAAGCTTTATCGTTTGCTTTTTCAAATCTCATCAGAGTTAATTGATCATCAGACCAGTTGTATACTACTTCTCTCGCTCCTCTTTCATAAGCTATTTTACTTAATTCTCTTACAAATTCTAACGAATGCATTGGCGCATTTATACTTACTATTTGATCTTTCTGTACATTTACTCCTGTTTTTATTGCTAATTCTGCATATTCTACTAATTTCTTTCTCATAATTATCTCCCCCTCTTTTTATTAAATACATTATATAGTAATTTTATATTTTTGTATCTATTTTTTTTATATACATAAAAAAAGCCATCAAAATTAATTGATGGCTCCGATATTTATATAAATTATGGTGCGCCACACAGGGTTTGAACCTGTGACAACTCGATTAAAAGTCGAGTGCTCTACCAGCTGAGCTAGTGGCGCATATTTTTACAAAAAATAAAAAAGACTTGGCAAGTTCCTATCCTCCCAAGGGGCTGCCCCCTAAGTACTTTCGGCGTTTACGGACTTAACTTCTGGGTTCGGAATGTGACCAGGTGTACCCCCGTAGCTTTTCTTACCAAGCTTACTTTCTTATTGAATATTGTTATCGCAAAACCCTTGATTTATTAAATAAATCTTAGTGTTTTGGTGATGACCTTTACGGTTAAACATTCAAAACTATATAATAATGTTTTTTCTAAATTAACTCTTTTCTTCTAAATCAATTTTACTTTAGGTAAAGTGTTCGTCATATTAGTATTGGTCAGCTAAAGACTTCACAGCCCTTACACCCCCAACCTATCAACCTCCTAGTCTCGAAGGTGACTTATCAATGATAGAATACTTATCTCTGAGTTGGCTTCCCGCTTAGATGCTTTCAGCGGTTATCCATTCCAAACGTGACTACCCAGCTATGCCATTGGCATGACAACTGGTACATTAGAGGTTTGTCCATCCCGGTCCTCTCGTACTAAGGACAGATCTCATCAATATTCTTACGCCTACAGTGGATAGGGACCGAACTGTCTCACGACGTTCTGAACCCAGCTCACGTACCGCTTTAATGGGCGAACAGCCCAACCCTTGGGACCTTCTCCAGCCCCAGGATGCGATGAGCCGACATCGAGGTGCCAAACTTTGCCGTCGATATGGACTCTCGGGCAAAATCAGCCTGTTATCCCCGGGGTAGCTTTTATCCGTTGAGCGATGGCCCTTCCATTCGGAACCACCGGATCACTATGTCCTGCTTTCGCACCTGCTCGATGTGTCTATCTCACAGTCAAGCTCCCTTATGCCATTGCACTCTTCGGTTGATTTCCATCCAACCTGAGGGAACCTTTGAACGCCTCCGTTACTCTTTCGGAGGCGACCGCCCCAGTCAAACTACCCACCTAGCACTGTCTCCATGATTACACATCACAGATTAGAATCAAAATGTTATATGGTTGGTATTCCACCAGCGACTCATATGCAGCTAGCGCCACACATTCACAGTCTCCCAACTATCCTATACACATAACATCTCAACCCAATACCAAGCTATAGTAAAGCTCCACGGGGTCTTTCCGTCCTACTGTAGGTAACCGGTATCTTCACCGGTAGTACAATTTCACCAGGCCTCCCGCCAAGACAGCATTCGAGTCATTACACCATTCGTGCAGGTCGGAACTTACCCGACAAGGAATTTCGCTACCTTAGGACCGTTATAGTTACGGCCGCCGTTCACCGGGGCTTCAATTTGAGTCGCTAAACCCTCCTCTTAACCTTCCGGCACTGGGCAGGTGTCAGCCCATATACATCGCCTTTCAGCTTAGCATAGACCTGTGTTTTTGCTAAACAGTTGCTCGAATCTCTTCACTGCGGCCATCAAAAGCTCAAGAACGCGTGTTTCTATCACCTTTAATGGCACCCCTTCTCCCGAAGTTACGGGGCCATTTTGCAGAGTTCCTTAGCGAGAGTTAGCCTGTACGCCTTAGATTTCTCATCCTAACCACCTGTGTCGGTTTACGGTACGGGCACTATAATTCTCAATAGAAGCTTTTCTCGGCAGCGTGGGATTTGTACCTTCGTGTTCATTACAAACACTCCGCATCACACCTCAGATCTAAAACCGTGGATTTTCCTGCGGTTCCATCCTACATGCTTACACAGACATATCCAACAGTCTGCGCACATACCCTTCTGCGTCCCTCCATCTCTCAAACAAATTATAGTGGCGCAGTAATATTAAACTGCTTTCCATTCGCCTACGCAATCTAGCCTCGGCTTAGGTCCCGGCTTACCCAGAGAAGACAAGCTTTACTCTGGAAACCTTGGTTTTCCGGCGAGAGGGATTCTCACCCTCTTTCTCGCTACTCATTCCTGCATTCTCACTTCCGATACCTCCAGATTGGGTTACCCCTTATCCTTCAACGGCCTACGGAACGCTCTCCTACCAGTCTACACATAGTGTATACTCCACAACTTCGGTTTATATCTTAGCCCCGTTACATTGTCGGCGCAGAGACTCTCGACCAGTGAGCTATTACGCACTCTTTAAATGTATGGCTGCTTCTAAGCCAACATCCTGGTTGTTTCAGAATCTCCACCTCCTTTCCCACTTAGATATAATTTGGGACCTTAGTTGGTGGTCTGGGCTGTTTCCCTTTTGACCATGGATCTTAGTACCCATAGTCTCACTCCTGATCTCTTGAAATATGGTATTCGGAGTTTGATTGATTTCGCTAAGCAATATGCCCGCTAGACCATTCAGTGCTCTACCCCCATATTTAAACAATCAAGGCTGCACCTAAATGCATTTCGGAGAGAACGAGCTATCTCCTGGTTCGATTGGCTTTTCACCCCTATACCTACCTCATCCCCCGGCTTTTCAACGACGGTGGGTTCAGACCTCCACTGTGTCTTACCACAGCTTCATCTTGGACAGGCATAGATCACCAGGTTTCGCGTCTACAACCAACGACTAATTCGCCCTATTCAGACTCGGTTTCCCTTCGGCTCCGTTATACTTAACCTCGCCATTGATCGTAACTCGCAGGATCATTCTCCAAAAGGCACGCCATCACACGCCCGAAGGCTCTGCTCTGACCGCTTGTAAGCACACGGTTTCAGGTTCTATTTCACTCCCCTCCCGGGGTTCTTTTCACCTTTCCCTCACGGTACTATTCACTATCGGTTAGTAAGAGTATTTAGCCTTACGAGATATGGTCCTCGCTGATTCACACAGGGTTTCTCGTGTCCCGTGCTACTTGGGATTACAGTGACTTGCTAACATAAGTTCCCTATACAGGACTATCACCTTCTACGGTTGAACTTTCCAGTTCATTCTAGTACCTCTGTTAGTCAAGCGCAGACTTTGCAGATCTGCTACTCTGTATCCCACTACCCCCAACAAGCAACGCCTGCATGCTATCACACTTGTTCGGTTTGGGCTCTTCCCCGTTCGCTCGCCGCTACTTAGGGAATCGTTTTTACTTTCTCTTCCTCGGATTACTTAGATGTTTCAGTTCATCCGGTTCCCGTTTCCACACTAGTTCTTCAAACTAGTAGGTTTACCCATTCGGAAATCTAAGACTATTACGCTCAATTGCAGCTTGTCTTAGCTTATCGCAGCTTATCACGTCCTTCATCGGCTCTTACTACCAAGGCATTCTCCGTGCGCCCTTAATTTCTTAACCTATTATTAAAATAGAATTTTAATATTTTTTGCTTAATTTGTTTTTAGAATTTTTGAAATCTAATTTACGTTCAGTTATTTCTAACTCTTCGTTAATTATCGTTATGCTCTCACATAACTTGAAGATCTAATAAAATTGTTAATTTATTATTTCATTACTATATAGTTTTCAATGTCCAACTGGTATTTTCTCTCAAAAAAGAGAACATTACCAAATAAATAGAGAAAGAGACGCGTAAATATTCTTTATATAGATCAGTAAACTGATCTCATAAAGTGCTCCTTAGAAAGGAGGTGATCCATCCGCACCTTCCGGTACGGATACCTTGTTACGACTTCACCCCAATCGCTAATCACACCTTAGGAACATCCCTCCATAAATGGTTAGGCCTGCTACTTTAGGTGCAACCAACTCTCGTGGTGTGACGGGCGGTGTGTACAAGACCCGAGAACGTATTCACCGCGACATTGCTGATTCGCGATTACTAGCGATTCCAACTTCACGCAGTCGAGTTGCAGACTGCGATCCGAACTAAGATTGGCTTTCTGAGATTTGCTCCACCTCGCGGTATTGCTGCTCTCTGTACCAACCATTGTAGCACGTGTGTAGCCCAGCACATAAGGGGCATGATGACTTGACGTCATCCCCACCTTCCTCCTGCTCGTCGCAGGCAGTCTCGCATGAGTCCCCAACTTAATGATGGTAACATACGATAGGGGTTGCGCTCGTTGCGGGACTTAACCCAACATCTCACGACACGAGCTGACGACAGCCATGCACCACCTGTATCAACGTTCCACCGAAGCGGCACCAAGTCATCTCTGACGAGTTCGTTGTATGTCAAGTGCTGGTAAGGTTCCTCGCGTTGCGTCGAATTAAACCACATGCTCCACCGCTTGTGCGGGTCCCCGTCAATTCCTTTGAGTTTCACACTTGCGTGCGTACTCCCCAGGCGGTTCACTTATCGCGTTAGCTTCGGCACAGAGGTTCGACCCCCTACACCCAGTGAACATCGTTTACGGCGTGGACTACCAGGGTATCTAATCCTGTTCGCTCCCCACGCTTTCGAGCTTTAGCGTCAGTATCTGTCCAGTGAGCTGTCTTCACTATCGGCATTCCTACAAATATCTACGAATTTCACCTCTACACTTGTAGTTCCGCCCACCTCTCCAGTACTCTAGCCTGCCAGTTTCAAACGCAATACGGAGTTGAGCCCCGCATTTTCACATCTGACTTAACAAGCCGCCTAGACTCGCTTTACGCCCAATAATTCCGGATAACGCTTGCGACATACGTATTACCGCGGCTGCTGGCACGTATTTAGCCGTCGCTTCTTCTGGTGGTACCGTCACTTTCTTCTTCCCACCTGAAAGCACTTTACAATCCGAAGACCTTCATCGTGCACACAGAATTGCTGGATCAGACTTTTGGTCCATTGTCCAATATTCCCCACTGCTGCCTCCCGTAGGAGTAAGGGCCGTGTCTCAGTCCCCTTGTGGCCGTTCACCCTCTCAGGCCGGCTATCCATCGTCGGCTTGGTAGGCCATTACCCTACCAACTACCTAATGGAACGCAAAGTTCTCCTTCAGCGCATATAGCTTTCATAAGTCCTTGATGCCAAGGTCTCATAATATCCGGTATTAGCTAACCTTTCGATTAGTTGTCCCAGTCTGAAGGGCAAATTCTTTACGCGTTACTCACCCGTCCGCCACCGTACTATCTTCCGAAGAAGAATTCCAGTCGACTTGCATGTGTTAAGCATTCTGTCAGCGTTCATCCTGAGCCAGGATCAAACTCTACATTCAAATTTATATCCTAACTTCATAAATGAAGTTTAGCTATCTATTAAAAGATAATTATTTTTATAGTGGTTCATTCCACTGTACACCTTAATCGATTGTTTGAAAACAAAGTTTCAAACGACAATTGAGTTTTTAATTTACACTTTCTTTCTCTATTTAATTGCTAATGTCCTATTAAATGTCTCGCTTCAAGTCGCTTTCGCTTTCCCTCGCGGACAAGAAGAAGTATACCGCGTTTACAAGTTTTCGTCAAGGATTTTTTTGTTTTTTTCTCCACCACCCCCACTCCACCATTCTAGATCACTTATCAAACACCCCAATAAAATCAAGGCTAAACCCTCATATTACACTTAATATTTTTGTTCAAAAAAACCACTAGACTAATGTAAAATTATTTACATTAGTCTAGTGGTTTCTATAATCTTCAGCATTAAATCATCCAATCATTAGTTTTCTTTTCCAAAAGTCCCTTCTTTTTCCTACTCTATAGACAATTCTAAAAATGTTCTAGTTTTTTTTCTATAATTTTCTAAAGCTACCTCTTTTACTACTTTATTATCTTTTTTATTTAAAAGTTTATCCTTTTTTCCGATTATATCTTCTATATAGATATAATCTTTATCAATAATGCCCACGTACTGAGTATCAACTACATAGGAAAACCCTTTTTTATTATCTTTTAAAAGTAAATTTTGCCCCATGTAGAATGCTCATACTTTCCTCCTAATATCCCCATAAGAGTCGGTAATATATCTGCTTGTGACCCCAATGCATCTATTACTTGTGGTTTTACTAGTTTTTTATTAGGACTCCATATCAATAATGGATTAGTAAATTTTTTCCAATCTATTTCAACCGGTACACTCCTATTTGCTCCATGTTCTGCCATAAATACAAATATCGTATTTTTAGCCCACTCTTCATTCTTTATAGAATCTATAAATCTACCAATGGCATAGTCTGCAAAAGCAACACCATCTTAGTTTTTCTCCTGTTCTTTAACCTAAAAACTCAAAAAAAATAAAGATAACGCTGCCTGGGTATTAATATTATGTCTCAACCCTTGTTTCAACTCTATCAATTTTTCTGTGTATTTAGGAGCTTTTAACCTCACTATGAAGATATGCATCAATTCTTCGATAATCTTTCTCTCATGAGATTTATTTTCCACTAATTTATCATCCTGTAAAATAGATAACAAGTCAAAAGCTATAGAAAGTTTTTCTGATTTTTTTATCCTGTCTATATTGTATATATAATCATCTATCCCCTTTAATAGATCTATCTTTGATTTTAAAGTTTTTTCTGTAAGATATAAATTGAGTTGTTCACCTAAAGCAGAATAAGATTTAATCTCATTGAGATCAAACCTTTCCTCTTTCCACTCCAATATCTCTTCCATATTCCCCATAAAAAAATCATATACCTTTTCAGTTACCCCTAAAGTTTCAGCAGAAGGTTTATCGACCTTTACTACAATAGATCTAGATAAAATAGTCGGTAAAACATTTAAAGTATTAGATACAAGGATAAAAAATGTCCCCTTAGGAGGCTCCTCCATTATCTTTAAGAGAGCATTTGCAGAATATTTATTCATACTCTCAATATCTTTTATAATAAAAACTTTTTTTCTTCCCTCATAACTAGAGCTAGAAGCTTTATATATAGTATTTTTTATCTTATCTATTCCTACTTTACTCTCTCCCTGTAGGAGACCAACAATCTCTAAGTCGGCATAGTTTCCATGTTTTATCTTCTTACATACTTCACAGACACCACAATAGTTATTCTCTATTTCCGGGCAATTCATAGCCATGGTAAAAGCTACAGCTAATCCTAATAGATCTATTCCTTTATCTCCATAAAAAAGATAGGTACCCGCTTCCTTATTTTGTCTCAACTCATTTTTCAGAAATAACTTAACTTCATCTCCAAAAATCAAACTATTAAACATTATCTTTCAGCCTTCTCAATTTTTCTAAGAACAGCTAATTTATCCAAGGCTAATCCAGCACCTAGTACCACTGATTCCAAAGCATTATCAGCTAAAACTACATTTAAAAGGGTGTTTTTAGCAAGTAATTCCGGGAAGTTTCTAATCATCGATCCTCCACCTGCCATAACTATCCCCTTATCTACTATATCAGCTGATAATTCCGGTGGTGTTTTTTCTAACACTTGCTTAACACTAGTTACTATAGCATCTAAAGAATCTTTTATAGCCTCTAATACTTCACTAGAGTTTATCTCTAATGGTTTTGGTAATCCTGTCATAAGGTCTCTTCCTTTAATTATCATAGTTTCATCTTCTTCTAAAGGAATCGCAGTACCTATCTTGATTTTGATCTCTTCAGCAGTTTTTTCCCCAATCAATAGATTATGTCTTCTCTTTATGTATTTTATGATGTCCTCATCGAAGTTATTCCCTGCAATTCTAATAGATTTACTTACAATAGTTCCACCCAATGAAATTACAGCTATATCTGTAGATCCTCCACCAATATCTACTATCATATTTCCTTCAGGAGCTGAGATATCTATCCCCGCTCCTAAAGCTGCAGCTCTGGCTTCCTCTATTAAATATGCTCTCTTTGCTCCTGCTGAAATTGCAGCTTCCAATACAGCTCTTTTTTCTACCCCAGTTACTTCGATAGGAACACAGATCATTACTTCTGGTAATACCATATTTAACTTACCGAATACTTTTTTTATAAAATATTTTATCATCGCTTCTGTAATGTCGTAATCAGCTATAACTCCCTCTCTTAAGGGTCTTACCGCCATTATGTGATCAGGTGTCTTCCCTAACATATCCTTTGCTTCTTTTCCTACTGCTAAAACTTTCTTTGTTTCCCTGTCTACAGCCACTACAGATGGTTCATTCAAAACAATCTCTTCTTTTTGCTTGTTATATACCAATGTATTTGCAGTCCCAAGGTCTATCCCTATACTCTTTTGAAATTTAAAGCCTGGAAAACTCATATTAAATTTAAACTTACTTTTTTTCTTCATCTTTTTTTTCTCATCTCCTTTTTTAATATCATTTTCTTCTGCCTGTATAGGGAATTCATGAGTTTCCCCCTCTATTTCTATTCTTTCCTCTGCCTCGATTGCTGCGGAATTCACCCTATTTTTCTGCACCATTATTTTTTTATTTCTCATCATTTTTCTTTTCAAATACATAATTATCTATAATTCCCTCTATTATATCTTCCCTTTTATTTATATAACACATGGCAATCAACGCTTCAAATGCTGTTGCGTTTTTATATTCCTTCATAGTACATGATTTTGGAAAAGTTGAAATTTTTGAATTTCTAGCTCTTCTAGCACAAGCTCTATATTCATCTTCTAACTCATCTATGACGCTTAAATATATCTTACTTTGTGCCACAGCACTCACATGAGCTTTCACTAATTTATTCAGATCTTTTACTTTGAGGTTTCTCGCTACAAATCTTTCCCTAAGTCTCAATTCCCAAACTGCATCTCCTAAATATGCCAATGATAACCCATTTAATTCTTTTATCCTTATATTGTCCATGTAGTTTTTTCCCTTCCGTCCTTTATTTTTATACCAATTCCAGCCATCTTATCTCTAATTTCATCCGATAATGCAAAGTTTCTATCTTTTTTAGCTACCTTTCTCTGCTCTATTAAAAATTCAATTAATTTTACAGTTAAATTTTCTTCATTAAATTCAGAAGGCTTTTCTATATTGATTTCTTTTAGAAGCTCCAGTAATTCTGTAGTCAGGTTTTTGATCTGCTTTTCAACTACAATCTCCACTCCTAATACATCTATTAAAGTTGTTTTTATAAATGTATACACATCTTTTAAAACTTCTTTTCCAGCATTATTTAGTTGGTGCTCCATAGATTTATTAGCTTCTTTTATAAGTTCAAACAACACACCTATAGCTTGAGCGGTGTTGAAATCCTCATCCATAGCTTCTACAAATCTTATTTTAGAACTCTCTAAAACAGCCCTTAACTCTGTTCCATCACTGCCTTCAGTTGAATTTTCAGTATCTAATTTTTCCAGCATAGCCAGCATACTGTTTTCAATTCTATTTATTGCACTCTTAGCCATATTTAATTCTGTTTCAGAAAAATCAATTGGTTTTCTATAATGAGATGAAAGCATGAAGAATCTAACAACTTTTCCTTCATAATCTTCTAAGATTTCACGAAGTAGGAAAAAATTTCCCTTAGACTTAGACATCTTTTCCCCTTTGATGTTGATATACCCATTATGAATCCAATACCTAGCATAGTCTCCACCATAAGAACACTTTGATTGAGCTATCTCATTTTCATGATGTGGGAATATAAGGTCCTGTCCCCCTCCATGAATATCAAAAGATGCTCCTAAATATTTTTCACTCATTGCGCTACACTCAATGTGCCATCCTGGTCTACCTTTACCCCAAGGTGACCCCCAAGAAAGTTCCCCTTCTTTGGCAGTTTTCCAAAGAGCAAAATCTACAGATGATTTTTTTATGTCAGTAACCTCTATTCTGGCACCGGCTTTTAAATCTTCAATTTTTTGCCCAGATAATTCACCATAATTGTCTTTATATTTCTCTACATCAAAATATACATCTCCATGAGATTCATATGCATAACCTTTACTCTCCAATATCTTGATAGATTTTATCATTTCTTTGATGTGGTCGGTAGCCTTCGGTCTCATCATTCCCTCTTCTTTCAGGTTTACCTGTTTTGTATCTTGCAGATAAGCCGCAATATATTTGTCAGCTATATCCTTTACAGTTACCCCTTCAGCGTTAGCTTTTTCTATCATCTTGTCATCTACATCTGTAAAATTTTGTACATATTTAACTTTATAATCTCTATATTCAAAGTATCTTCTCACTGTGTCAAAAAAGATAGCAGGTCTTGCATTCCCTATATGGATATAGTTGTATACTGTTGGTCCACAAACATACATCTTCACCATACCAGGTTCTATAGGAACAAACTCTTCTAATTTTTTAGTAAGTGTATTGTGTATCTTAATCATTTTTTTCGCCCTCCATCCTATTATATATTTCAAGTAACTCCCCATCTGTTATGGTAGTTCTTATCTTTATCTTATTTGCTTCTACTTTTCCTCCCATATCCACATATATATCTTTTAATACCGGATTGTATAACCCTAGATTTAAAGATATATTCATAAATTCATCCTCTTTGGGAGTTATTGACCCTTCCGACATGATTCCATTATAGTAGATAACATTGTCTTTTATCTCTATCGTTTCACCATTTCCCAAGATATATTTATCTCCATCTTTTTTTGCAAAGATTTCTATGAGTTTCTTAAAATCTTTTACCTCTTTTACAGGAATAAGCAATTGATTTTTAACATAGTCATAGATCATCTCACCATCTACTTTGTCCATATAATCTTCAAAGTCTTTCCCTGTAAACATCTTCACCAAAGATAACATTGAATTTATTTCTGAATTTACATTTTTTCTCATGAATACAGCCAAACCTTTAAAATCGGTATTAGTGATATAGATCTTATCCTTACCCATATATTTAGTGAATTTTCTATCCTTTTTCTCTATCCCATTAAGATATTTTGAAAATTCCAAATCACCATATAGGTATCCATTCATAGATAATTTATTCTTTTCATAATCCACGTTTATCTTTATAGCATCTAATCCTTGAGTGAACTCTTCTAAATCTATTACTGCTTCTCCTAAAGTATCGCCTTTCATCTTAGAAGATATATTTTTGTTGATCTCTTTTTTTACAAGTAGTTTCATGTAATCAGATAGCTTCATCACATCATCTGATACAAAATAATACCCCTTGTAGTTGGTCATATAGATTTTTTTATCCACATCATAATCTTCTTCAAGTTGTTTTTGATACACCTCTTTTAAAGAAAAATAATTTTTTCCCAGATCATCAAAATATTCCCCTTGTTTAAATTTAGCAATCGGATATAGCCATCCTAGGTTTACAACCATTATCTCCTTGTCCTCACTTTGATTTTCATCGTTAGAGTCATTGTAATAGATAAGGTCCATTCCCTTTATATATTTTGTCCACTTTTTAGCCTCTTCAAGATCTGTTTGGGTAGCTTTTTCATATAACTCATAGTAAGCATTTACTTTCTTGCTGTTCAAATCTCCAACCGATATAACCGCTTTACTTTCCTTTATTACCAACCTCTCGTGGGACAGTTGAAAAGTTAGGAGATAAAAAACCAATAATATTACTACTAAAACTGCAGCTCCTATTATATTTTTTAAAATTTTGTTCATAATATAACCTCCGTGCCTAACGGCAAACTTAAAATTAATAAAGGTAAATTCACAATTTTTTTATCATTTTAATAATTATCCAATTATATTCTTTAAACTTCTCATAACTAATTCTGGTTTTTCATCTCTCATCACAGGGTTATTTATCCTAGCTCTTCTTAAATCTCTCTTATCTAAATTTGTTATTATCATTTCCTCCTCAAAAGTTTTAGCTTCGCCTAAAACATCCCCATTGGGAGAATACACTCTAGATCCACCAAAGAAGTTTACCCCATCTTCATATCCTACCCTGTGGGCAAAGACATAAAAACTTGTGAGTAATTTAGAATAAGTCTTCATCATCTCATCCCAAGTTTGATTAGGAGATAGTTTTGTTCCCTGAGCTCCCCTTGACGGGCTGTTTGCCAAGGTAAAAACATAGTCAGCTCCATCCATGCTCAATACATAAGGATTTGAAAGATGCCAAGCATCTTCACAGATCAAGACACCAAATCTACCAAATTTCGTATCAAATGCTTTCACTTCATTTCCAGATTTTAAGTATCTTCCCTCATCAAAAAGACCATAGGTAGGCAGATATATTTTTCTGTGGGTGTGTTGTAATTCTCCATCCTCTAAATAGAAAGCCGAATTATAGTAATAGTAATCCTTGCTTTCCTCTATACCACCAAATAAAATACTTATTTTTTTGCTCAGCTCATAAAATTCTTCCGGGATTCCTGCCACATCATATGTCAATTCCTCTAACAGGTATCCAGTCAAAGATAGTTCTGGAAAAACTACCAGTTCCACTCCATTTTTTATAGCATCTTCTATATATGATATCATCTTTATCTTATTTTTTTCTACATTCCCAAGTGTTGGATTTATTTGTGCTACTGCTAATTTCATGCTCTACTCCTTTTATTTTGCCGCTAATTTATTTTCTTAGAAAAAATCAATAGGTCTTCTGGTGTAGTTATCTTTATATTTTCATAACTTCCCAAGATAATCCCCACAGATCCCCCTGCTTTTTCCACCAAAGATGAATCATCTGTCCCTAAAAACCTTTGTTGCCTAGCCTGTTCATAACTTCTATGCAGGATTTCTCCTCTAAACACTTGAGGAGTCTGGGCTGCAAAGAGACAATCTCTTTTAGGAGTCTCCACTACCTTCCCTTCTGAATTAACTACCTTTATAGTGTCTTTTACAGGTACTCCTATAATTACACCATCCAAATTAGTTTCCGTCATCAGTTTGGTATAAGACTCTTCTATATATCTATCCTGTATAAAAGGTCTTACTCCATCTTGAACTCCAATTATACTCTCTTTTGGGATCTGCTCCAATGCATTATAGATAGAATCCTGTCTTTCCTTTCCACCGCTAACTACATCTATTACCTTATCTATTTTAAAGGCTTCACATATCTTTTTCACTTCGGATATATACTCTTCGTTGGTTACAACTACAATTCCTCTTACTCTCTGATTTTTTTCAATCACTTCCAGAGTCTTTATAAATATAGGTTTCCCATCGACCTCTAAAAATTGTTTGGGGTAGTCAAGCCCCATCCTCTTACCAACCCCTGCTGCTGCTACTATATAATAATAATCTATTTCAGAGTTACTACTGTACATCCTAATCCACCTTCATTCATATTTGCATCTCTAAAACTAGCTACATATCTGCAACTTTTAAGGTACTCCTGGATCCCTTTTCTTAACTGTCCAGTTCCCTTTCCATGAACTACCTGAATATCGGTATAGCCGTTCAATGTGGCTCTATCCATATAATTTTCTAATTCATTGATTGCTTCATCTACCATCTGACCTCTTAGGTCGATCTTATAGGTCGCACTGCTTCCTTTATGGCTGTGCATCTTAGTATATGTTTTTTTCTTCTCATCTTTCATTATTCCTATATCTTCTAATGAAACTACCATCTTTAAGATTCCTGCCTGTACTTGAGCCTGATCCTTATTCATAAATAGACGAAGGATCACTGCATGCTGTTTCAAACTCTTTACAAAGACCTTATCTCCTACCCCATAAGATATCTTTCTGACAACTTTTGGTTTCATCATTAATTTTCTCTTTTTTTCTTCCACCATAGAGTTTCTCAACATATTCAAACTTTTTTGAACATCCTTTACCTCATCTTTTTTATTGTCTTCCCTTTGAATCTTATCAACTAAAGCTTTTGCCTTAGCCTGCATATTTTTCATCATCTGCTCCGACTCTTTGTATGCTTTTTCCAGTATCTCCTCTTTTTCTTTTTCCAATGTTCTTACCTTTTCAGCATACTGGTCCTTTAGTTTTTCAGCTTCCGATTTTAACTGTTTTACCTCTTCGTTAGCTTTTTCCAACTCATCTGATTGTTCCTTTATGTTAGTTATCATTCCCTCTACTTTTTTATCCTCATCACTGATATAACTTTTTGCTTTTTCAATTACTTCTGGAAGTATTCCCAATCTTTTGGCAATAGTAAGAGCGTTACTCTCCCCTGGAATTCCCATAAGTAATCTGTAAGTAGGTGACAGCGTCTCAGGATCAAATTCCATAGAGGCTGTTTCTATCCCATCCTCGTTATATCCATGAGCTTTTACTTCACTGTAATGGGTAGATATCATTGATTTACACTTTTTTTCCTTGAGATAATCTATAACTGCCATGGCAAATGCCGATCCCTCTATAGGGTCTGTTCCTGAACCTAACTCATCTAACAGTACTAAACTAGCTTTAGTAACTCCTACCAGGATAGTTTGAATATTTTTTAGATGTGCCGAAAAAGATGACAGGTTCTGTTCAATACTTTGTTCATCACCTATATCAGCATAGACACCACTAAAGTATCCTATATCTGTTTTATCACTAGCTGTAATAGGTATTCCGGATAACGTCATCACAGTCAATAATCCTGCTGTTTTTAAAGCTACTGTTTTACCACCGGTATTTGGCCCGGTAATCAATAAACTGTTATAATTTTTTCCTAATTCAAAAGTTAAAGGTACAACTTCTCTAGGATTGATAAGTGGATGTCTACCTTCTACAATGGAAATATATTCCCTCTGATTTAATTTAGGGATTATACATTTATTATCCAATCCATAACTACACTTAGCATTTAAATAATCTAAAACTAAAAGAGCTTCTCCTACTTCCATCAATCCATCTAAGTTCGCTCTCAGGTTGTCGGTAAGCCTCAACAGGATCTTTCTTATCTCCTCTCTTTCCCTTACCTCTAATTCTCTCATCTTGTTGTTCAACGAAACTACACTTATAGGCTCTATAAATACCGTCTGACCACTAGATGACCTGTCGTGCTCTATTCCTTTAATCTGACCTTTAAAATCTGTTTTTACAGGTATTACACTTCTACCATCCCTGACTGTAACTATTTTTTCTTGGATAGCCTTAGCATATGTAGGATTTGAAATAAGATCATCAAATTTTCTTTTAATATTATTTTGAATTAGCTTTTTACTATACCTAATATCTTTTAGATCTAGAGAGGCTGTGTCTTTTATTTCTTTTTGATTATCTATAACCGCCTCTATCAACTCTTCTATTCCCTTATATGTAGGTGTATCTTTAAACCTCATATGCAGTCCTCTGTATTTCACTTCTAATTCTTGAAATTTAGTTTTTATAACTCTAAATACTCTTAAATTCCTAGCAATATGATAGAGATCGTCTACATCTAAATAAGTTCCTATCAGACTGGTCTTCTTTAAATACATCACTATATTTTTTATCTCTGATAGTTCAATACCACCATCATACTTCAACATGTCCATAAAATCTTGCACATTCTCTAATTCTTTCTTTATACTATTTATATCTTTCATGGGAACAACATCTAATATTTTCCCCTTAGTTTCATCTAAAATAGCATATCCACTTATGTTTTCCTTTACCTTATCAAACTCTAATACGCTTAAACTATGTTCATTCATTTTACTACCTCTTTAATATTCGACTTTTATCTATATTTATACATTCTATTATATCATAAGAGTTTTTTTTTTTACAGAAAACTATATCTTTATTGTAGAAAAAACCTTGCTTTTTTACTTGCTTTATGCTAAAATTTAAGCCGATGTTTTAATAAAGAGGAGGTGCAATATAATGAAAAGATGTGAAATCACTGGTAAAGGAATTACTTTCGGACACAGTATCTCTCATGCTCATAACATGAACAAGAGAATATGGAAGCCAAACTTACAAACAGTTAAAGTTGAAATCAACGGTCAATTAACTAAAGTAAAAGTTTGTGTTAAAATGTTAAGATCTTTAAAAGCTGCAGATTCAGTTGAAATTGCTAGAATTTTAAAGAAAAATGCCGCTACTTTAAGCCCAAGAATAAACAAGGTTTTAAGCAAGTAATAGCATAAAAAAAGACAGCCATTAAGGATCTGTCTTTTTTTATTTTTTGTAAATAAATATTTTGTATATTCCCATCTATCTTGATAAAATAAATTATCATTCAATAATAGATGAGTAATTTATAGTAAGGAGGACACTCTATGAACTATGCCATTCCAGCGTTATTATTTTCAGGAATTTCTATGTTTTTCAATGGTTATACAATTAGATATTTAAATCTATCTAAGTTGATCAGAGATTTTCATAATCATCCAGATAAAGATTGTAATATCAAAGCCCAAATTTCAAATTTTAGACTACGGGTAAAATATATTAAATGGATACAATTTTTTTCTGTATTTTCATTGTTTTTAGCGACCCTTTCTACATTTACTATTTTTTTTGAATATATTCAGATAGGATGGGCTTTATTTATTTTTTCCATAATCAGTTTTTTAATATCTCTCATTATTTCTGCCTTAGAAATTAAAATTTCTACAATAGCTTTAAACATTTCCTTAAAAGATGGAGGCGACCCAAGATGCAGTTAACACTTACAACCCCAGCATTAATTTTTTCTACTATTTCACTTCTACTCTTAGCCTATACAAGTAGATTTCTGGCTCTAAGTAACCTTATTAGATCTCTTCATAACCAGGCGACCCAAGAGGTAAATAGAGTCGACATACTCCTGCCTCAAATAGAGAATTTAAAATTAAGGATAAAAATCATAAAAAATATGCAGCTAATAGGGATTATTTCTCTATTTTTCTGTGTTTTTTCCATGTTTTTAATATTTTTACAACAGATTGTCCTAGCAGAATTTGTCTTTGCAGGAAGCTTAATTTTACTAATGATCTCGCTATCTCTTTCCGCTATAGAGATAAATATCTCTGTAAAAGCACTGAATATAGAGTTAAGCCAATGCATAGGAGACCAATGTAAAATAGTAAAATAAAAAAGTAATTTAATATCTATTAAAAAAATCGAGGGAATTCCTCGATTTTTATTTTTTTTCTATTCTTTTTATTATATCTTCAGCACTTATATTTTTCATACAATTAAAATGATCTTTAGGACATTTTTTATCTCCATGTAATGAACACGGAGAACATGGTTCATTTCCATAGATCAAAACTCCTAACTCATCATACTCAAACATATTTGGATCTGTAGGGCCGAATATCACATAGGACTTGGTCTTAACTCCACGTCCGATATGAAATGGTCCCGAATCATTGGTCACTAAAAATTTAGCTTTGGATAACAATGCTCCACTCTCTTTCAGGCTTAATTCACCAGCCAGATTTATACAGATGTTCCCACTTATTTTATTAATTTCCTCACACTCTTCCTTCTCTTTAGGACTTCCGATCAGAATTATCTCTGTCTTATATCTCTCTTTTATCAATTGAGCTAGTTTACCAAATCCTTCTACAGTCCATTTTTTAGTATTTTTAGAAGCTCCCGGTGCGAACACCACATAATTTTTATAGCTCTCTACTTTTTCTTCATCCTTTTCAGAAAAATTAAACTCCAAATCTTCTCCATTGTAATCTATCCCTAAAACTTTGAAGGCATCAAAGTAGTTTTTCACTATGGTATTATCAGCTCTATATTTAATCAATCCAGATTTTACAAGGATAGTTTTATATAATGATCTTTTTATATACCTGAAAGTTTTCTCTCCCAAAAAAAATGTGATCAATCTAGATCTTATCTTAGAATGCAGATCAAATACATAATCATATTTATTTTCTTTCAATATCTTTGAAAAATGCCTTATATTTTTTATTCCGTCATCTGTATCTTTTTTAAAGATAATCAGATTATCTATATTGGGATTCCCCTCTATAGCATCTTTAAATTTATCCAAAACTATAAAATCAATCTTTAAATTTTTATTTTTTTCCTTTAATTTTTTTAGGATTGGGGTGGTTAATATAACATCCCCTATAGAACTCAGCCTTATTATTAATATCCTCATTTTTTCCCCCAATCTATATTACACTAGTTTTTTATCATTTTATTATACCATAATTATCATTCAAAATAAAAAAAACCTAGTCGGAACTCCGACTAGGTCTGCTAAATTTTATACTAATTCCACTTCTTCTCTTGTCTCCGACACTTCCTCTACAGATTTACCTAAAAATCTTACAGCAAGTATAGTAGCTATTATAGATACAGGTAAAACAGCGTAGATCGATATTCCCATTCCAACTGGTAAATATCCAAATAATATTGTGATACTTCCCACTACAAGTGCATATACAATTTGAGTTTTTACATGCTCTATATGATCACATTCAGCTCCCATAGATGAAAGAATAGTCGTGTCAGATATTGGTGAACAATGATCCCCGAAGATAGCTCCTGTAAGAACCGCTCCTATACTCATGATTATATATGATGATAGTGTTTCTCCCGATAACCCAGCAGCTCCACCGATAGCATTAGCTAATGGTATTGCCAGCGGCATCAATATTCCCATAGTTCCATATGATGTTCCTGTAGAAAAAGCAATTACCGATCCCAAGATAAATATGATAGATGGCAGAATTGCTTTTGGTATAGTTCCAGCCAATGCATTTACCAGGTATACAGATGTTCCTAATTCCTTTATCAGAGAAGTCAATGACCAAGCTAATAATAATATAACTCCTGTTATTACCAATGATTTCATTCCATGTACCCAAGTATCGATAGCCTCTGAAAACTTAAATATTTTTTTAGATATTCCCATAACGATAGCTACGATGGATGCGAATAATGCTGCCTGGAATATTACCAATGAAGCATCTGCATTTCCGAAAGTTTCTCTGATAGCATAGAACGATAGTGGAGAATTATTTACAGTCTCAAGTACCGCTCCCTCTAAGTAACCCTTTCCATTAAGATAGAAACCTACAAATGAACCTATGATCAATACCATAATTGGTATGATAGCGTTCCATATGTTAAGTACTACTCCCTCTTTAGGAGCTATCATCTTAGCTTCCTCTGGACTAACTTTAGCTGCCGAACCACTTGTCACCTGACCAGTTGTTCTGGCTCTCTTTTCAGCCTTAGCCATAGGACCAAATTCTCTCAAGAAATATGCTGTAGATGCCACAAATACCAGCATCAAAATATTATAAAATCTATATGGAATTGTCTGTACGAAGATGCTGTATGCATTTATATTTTCCATTCCTATAAGTGAATATCCGTCTTTTATTACTGATATCTCATATCCTACCCAGGTAGAGATAAGTGCTATCCCTGCAATAGGTGCTGCTGTTGAATCTATTATAAATGCTAATTTTTCTCTCGATATTCTCATCTTGTCTGTTATAGGTCTCATAATCGGCCCAACAATAAGTGCGTTAGCATAGTCATCAAAGAAGATAAATAACCCCATAACCCAAGTGATCAATTGAGCTGATCTAGGAGTTTTAGCTCTTTTAGCCAAAGATTCTGCTACAGCTCTTGCTCCACCCATCTTAGAGATCAATGCTACCAATCCACCGATAGTTAAACATTGTAAGATTATACCTGCATTCCATGAATCTGCCATAGATCCGATTATTCTATTGGTTATATCGGAAAAACCTCCTATTAAACTAAATAGATAATTTTTCCCCTGAGTTATCCCCAATAAGAATGACCCTGAATAGATCCCTATAAATAATGACAAAATTACATTTTTAGTTATAAAAGCTAAAGTTATAGCTATAATTGGTGGCAGAAGTGTCCACGCTCCTAAGTTTAACGCCGCCTCTGATGAATCTGCTCCAAATCCTAAACTACTCATAACTCCTAACAACAATACAATTATTATACCTCTCATATCTTTCCTCCTAAGTGTTTTGAAGAAAGGAGATCTTTTAACTCAAAAAAAAGAGTTATCGGATCTCTACCGATAACTCTAATTTATAAACCTACAATTATGTATAATAGGTCTTTATCTTAAAATCATTCGACAGCTCCCCATTATCATCTGATAATGACAGTACCACAGATATTATCCATAGTCCCAACTTAAGATTTCGACAAATCTTAAATTTCGGCAAAACTTCCTTTCTTTTGGTTTCAAAATCTATCCGACTCCTCCAAAATACTCCTAAGGTTTGCAACCTCTATCTTCATTCATATATTTTTATGTTGAGACTAGTATATCTATTTCAGTTATATTTGTCAAACATATTTTTTATAGTTTATATTTTTTTTGCTATTTTTTAATCTTGCAATCCTGACTAGGGTCAAGATTTTATATAGTCTTTACTCATTCACTATGAATGAATAAAATACTATTTTATTTTTACTGCAACTCTGTTTCCTAAGATTCCTCCACCTACTAAAGCAGCAAAGAAAACCCATCCAGATAGTGAGAAGTTTGCAATTGGAGTATATAATGCTCCTACATTACAACCATTTGCAAGTCTAGTTCCAAATCCCATTAATATTCCACCCATAGCATATAGAGCCGCTTGTTTAAATGTGATTTTGATCTCGCTTGTTGCTGTACTCTTAAATGTTCCAGCTAAAAGTAAACAAATTATTGTTCCTACCATAATTCCAATATTTTGAACATTGATTGGATGATCGAAAAATGGCATTGTATAGAATTTTACCGGGAAATTAGTAAAGTTAGATAATGATTCAGGTGATATTCCAAATACCATTAAGAATCTTCCGAACCACCATCCGTAAGGTGTAGAAGCTCCCCATCCAGCTTTAGTTACACCCATTAATAATGTGAATATAACAGCTATTACCGCTGCTCCTACTTTCATAGACCACGGTGTAACAAATAATCTTGTGTATGTTTCTTCACTTAATAATTTGAACTCTTTATTACTATCTTTATCTTGTGTGGCGATCTTAACTTGCTCTAATTCACTAGGTACCCCTGTAAAAGTTCCAGATACTCTTCTAGAAGATTCATATTTTTTAGACATATATACTACTATTCCACAAAGTAGTGAAGTTAATAGAACCGCTCCTAAATACCCGTCTAATCCATCCCATTTAAATAAATCCGGGAAATAAACTCCATTATACAACTTTGCACCTGTTTCAGACGTAAACCATGATTTTCTGATCCAATCTGTTGAAATTCCAGCCTCTTTTACCCAAGTTGCAGCTCTTTGGAAAGGGAATCCTAAGAAAACACCCATACCGAAGAAGATAAGAGTAATGAATCCTCTTGAAAATCCTGTAACAACGTCTGTTAAAACTCCTGATGCACAACAAACTGAGAATGTCATACCAAATCCAAACATGATTCCACCAAGGATTAACCCAGAGTTAACTTGGTTTACCCAAAGATCGTATGAACTGGCATCTGCATTATAAAGAAATGCTGCCGATAAAATAGATGTACCTAAGAACATATAAGCTAATATTCTCATTAATTTTGTTGAACCTGTATTGTAAGCTCTGTTTACAGATCCTGCAAACCCCATAAATCCTCTAGTTAATGCATATCCAAATCCAGCTCCCGCCAATAATCTAAAAAATAACATTGAGCTTCCTAGCATTGTTTTACCTACAATTAACATTAGTATTAGTACTATTAATCCTGCCAAATTTTGACCCTTTTTCATTTTCAAACCTCCTAAAATAATAATTAAATTTTGTATTTTTTTTCACGTTATATATTATAAAATATAAGAGGAAGGTTTTCCTTCCCCCTATTTTATTTATTCAAACCAATAATTTTTATTATAACTTTGCTTTTTCTAAAGTTCCGCAACAATCAACACAGTCACCTATCATAATTTCTTCCCTTGCTTTATCGTTATAACAAGATACCTCTTCATACATCTTTATGAATTCATAACTTCCTGCAACATTCTTAACATCATAACCATTTGCCTGAAGCATCAATGTCATGTTATAACTTCTTTCACCTGTTCTGCAGTGAACGTATACTGTCTTTGTTTTGTCCAGTTCATCTAATCTGTCTCTCATAACACTCATAGGAATATTTACAGTTCCCTTTACGTGTCCTTCTTCATATTCACAAATTTCTCTAACGTCAATAACCTGCTCTCCAGCTTTTAATAAGTCATATACTTCCATAAACGTTACCTGCTTAAACGCACCTTCATTTAAGTTTGAACCGATGTATCCAATCTTGTTTACTACATCTTTACCAGTTCCAAATGAAGGAGCATAAGTTAATTCTAAATCAAATAGATCTTCTACTGTCATACCAGCTTTTATTGCAGTTGCTATTACATCTGCTCTCTTATCGGGTGCTCCTGTTGCTGCGAACTGAGCTCCTAATACTTTTCCTGTTTTCTTTTCAAACAACAGTTTAGAGAATACTAAATGTGCCCCTGGCATTATTCCTACTATTCCTGGAGGTGCTGCATATACTACCTCATAGTCGATTCCTGAGTCTTTTAACATCTTTTCAGATAATCCTGTAGAAGCTATGTTCATATCAAATAACTTAACTACTCCTGACCCGATATAACCATTATTTTTTATTTCTCTACCGTTTATTCTGTCAGCAATTAATCTTCCCTGCTTATTAGCAGGACCTGCCATTGCCAATGGACATAAGTTTCCAGTTAACTGGTTTCTAACTAATATTGCGTCTCCTGCTGCATAGACATCTTTTGCTGTTGTTTCATAGTTATCGTTAGTTACTATATATCCTCTATCAGTTAATTCTATTCCTGAATCTTTCAAGAATCCAGTAGATGGTCTTACTCCTATAGCTAAGATTACTCCATCAGTTTCTATCTCTCTTCCAGATTTTAACAATACTTTTTTAGTGTCAAAACCTTCTACAAGATCTTCTAACACTACTTCGATTCCATGCTTTACCATTTCAGCTTGTCCAAAATAAGATATCTCTTTATCTACAAATGGAATTATTTGATCAGTTCCCTCTACTAAAGTAACTTCGATCCCTGTTTCTCTCAAGTTTTCAGCTGCTTCTAACCCTATGAATCCTCCACCTACTACAGTGATATGCTTGGGGTTTTTAGCTTTTACAAACTTCATTATCTTAGAAACGTCAGGTACTGTCTTTAATACAAAATTATCTATTTTATCTAATCCTTTGAACGGAGGTACGATGGCATCTGCTCCAGGAGATACTACTAGTGCATCATATTTTTCAGTGGTTATTTCTTTAGTTAAAGTATTTTCTACTTCAATTGTTTTAGCTTCTGTATTTACAGATATAACATTACTGTTTACCCTTGCATCTATCTTATATTGACCTTTAAATTTTTCTGGTGTCATTAAGATTAATGTTTCTTCCTGCTCAACTAAACCAGAGATATGATATGGTAAACAACAGTTTGAGAACGATACTACCGGACCTCTTTCAAACATTATTATTTCTGCATTTTCATCTAATCTTCTTGATCTTGCTGCTGATGATGCTCCACCTGCTACTCCACCTACTACTAGTATTCTTTTGCTCATTGTACTCCTCCTGCTTTTCATTGTATTATTTTTCACATCTATATTAACTTTTTCTAATTTATTATACCCTCTACCAGTATATCAAATTAGAAATAGAGAGTCAAGCGTATTTACTATGATTTATACATATGTATATTGAATTAGTTCATTTTTTCCTTTTTCAGTACTCAACTTTCTCCAAAACACTGATAAAAACAAAGGTTTTTAAATTTAGATTTTTTTATATTGGTTTACTATTTTGCAGAATAAAAGCGCCTTGTAGATTTTTTTAACAATCTTTAAAATTATTTTTAATTTTCATTAAATTGACAGAAAGTAATCCTGAGGTTATAATATCTTTATTATTAAAATCTAATTTACGAGGTATTTATCTATGAAAAACGAAACAATGACAACTATATACAACTCTATTACCCCTCAAGAAACAAAAAAACTGATAACAAAAGAAAGTGACCTTGTTATCATCGATGTGAGGACTGAAAAGGAATTTTTATACGAAGGAAGGTTAGATGGTGCTATCTTGATAGACTTTGAAAAACCACGTATCTTCAAAAGAGAAATTAAAAAACTAGACAGAAAAAAAACATATCTTATTTATTGTGCCGTTGGACATATAAGTAAAGAGGCATGTATCGAGATGACTGATTTAGGGTTTGAAAATATCTTTGAAATGAAAGGTGGATTAAAATCTTGGCAACAGGATCTTGATCTGATCTGTACCATCTCAAAATTAAATGACGAGGAGATAATAGAAGCCAGAAAAAGTATTATTACCAGATTAAATAAAATTGAAGGTCAGGTAAAAGGAATGAAAAAAATGCTCCTAAATGGAGAATATTGTGGCGATATATTAAATCAATCCCTGGCTGTAAAATCAGCTCTTAACAGTACTAACCAAGAGATTATGGAGATGTTTTCCAATGTCTGTATCACATCTGAAGAACATAAGAAGGATTTTTTCAAATATTTGAAAAAATTAATGGGATAAAAAAATAGGAGCCCCTGAGAGCTCCTATTTTTATTTATTTAATCTTAGTTATTTCTGTATCCATTTCCACCATTCATGTGGTTGCCATTTCCCATATGCCCGTTCTTCATATGTTTCCCACCTGTAGATCCACAGTTACCTCTCATTCCCTTATGACCCATAGAGATTCCATATTTCCCCTCTATATCACTTCTAAATTTCATACCATCCAATCTTTGCTTAGCTTTCATATCCGATATTTGCTTGTTTACCCTTTCTACACTCTTCCAATTCACCTTATCTTCTGCTAATAGTTTTTCTAATTCCAATTGTTTAGATCTTATATCCAAACCTTTTTTGTAGTTAGCTTCCCTTCTATCTTCCATCGTCTTAGTTAATTCTGTTTGTTGTTTTTCCGATAAGTTACTCATCATTTGAGTATGGTAAGTTCCTCTTTGTCCATTGTTATTAATATTTTTTACGTTATTATTTCCAGCTCCGAAAGATAGTGCTGATACCATTAATAAACCTACTATTATTTTCTTTTTCATTTTAATCACTCCCTGATTTAATTTTTTTTACTTCTCTTTATATAGATATAATAACCGACCTTTGTGAAGTTAATGTGAAGAATAAAAAAATTCTAAAAAAAAAAGTCCTCCTAAGAGAACTTTTTTTAGTTTTTAATTTGTATATTTTTTCAATCTCTTCTTCGCATCTAATCTATTATGAAAACCATAGTTACCACTTCTTTTTTTTGCATCTCTCTTCATATAACAATCTCCATGAATTAAATCCAATATATGAAGTGAATCCAGCCCGCCTAATTCCATAGATCCTCTGCATGAACCACAATAAGAAATAATATGATCTTGGGTAGCATCGTTAACTCTTCTATCTACTATATCTTTATAGAGATTTTCATTTATACAACCTAACATTCCACCTACACCACAGCACCTTGTGTTTTCTTTGATGTTGTTCATCTCTTCATAATTATAGCCTAATTCCTCCAATATCCATCTAACACTTTCGTGATGTGATCCAATATTTCTTGTAGGACAGGCATCGTGAATATTAAATATTACATCTGAAGGTTCCCCTACTTTCTTTTGCTCTTTTGGAACACCTATCTTTTCCTTCATAAGGTCCCAATAAGAAATAACTTCTTGAGTTGCACATTCATCATAAGTCATATAACAAGATGGGCATAATGTTACTATTATTTCTGCCCCTGTGCTGTCAATTTCGTTTTGTACACGAGAAAATCTCTCTTCAAATAGTTCTTCCTCTCCAATTATCAGAGTTGGTTTTGCACAACATTGAAGTACTGCTCCTACCTCTTCTCCCAATACTTCCTTCATATGTAGGAGTGTGTTTTCGATATGTTCTGGTAGTGACGCAGATACTGTACATCCAGGTACCAATACATATTTAGTTTTCTTTTCAGATTTAATTGTTACCGAATACTTTTTACTGCATTCCAACTCCTGTCCATCATCTAAAGCATCGTGTCCAGAAAGTGGTGAAAGACCATCATTAGTTTTTACATAACCTTTTCTCATATCCATAAAATTTTCCCTGATTTTAAAATCATTTGGACATTTTATAGTACATTGACTACACTCATTACATGAATAAGCTATATTCATATCCATGTTTTCATATCCTTTTTCCAGGTATTCTTCAAATAGTTCTTTCGGGCACGATGTATATTCTCCCATCATCATACACTCCTTCATGCAAAGTTTACATTCACATTGAAGGCATCTGTTGGCTTCATTTTCTGCCTGCTCCTTTGTAAAAGAAAATTCTACCTCATCAAAAGATTTTATTCTTTCTAATGGGTTTAATTCATTTACAGATACTCTTTCTACTTTTTCAGCCAAATCCCATCCTTCTGAAAGGTATTCAGTAGGTATATAAAGTTTTGTCTCACACGACATCTCTTCCTCTTTTATCCTTCCTTCAGATATAGACTGTTTTTTTAAAAATCTATCTACAGAAGTAGCTGCCCTTCTTCCCTCTGACATTGCTCCAATTACTACAAATGACGAAGCACAATCCCCTGCTGCAAAGACTTTTTCATCACTTACTGATTGTAATGTAAATTCATCGGTTTCAAATGTTCCATTACCTTTTTTAGCTATTCTATCTTCTTTATCAAAAGATGAATCTACACCTTGTCCTATAGCAAATATTACTGTATCTACATCTAATATTCTTTTATTTTCTTCATTAAATTTCGGATTAAATCTTTTATCTTCATCAAAAATAGATACACACTCTTTAACTTCAAGTCCGCTTACTCTTCCATCCTTATCTGCAATTATCTTATTAGTTCCTACAGCAAGATTTATCTTAACACCTTCTGTTAATGCACCTTTGATTTCATGCGTAGATGAAGCCATGATTTCATAAGTAGATTCTAGACATACAGCATAAACTTCTTCTACTCCTTCAATTCTAAGAGACGCTCTGGCACAATCCATGGCAACATCTCCGCCACCAATAACCGCTACTTTTTTTCCTGCACCCCTAACATCTTTTATTAAAGAAATCTCTTTTAAATACTCTGCTGCAGAATAAATTCCTTCAGCATCATAATTTTCTAACCTTCTATCTACCCTTCCTACATGTTTTCCAACAGCTAAAATCACAGCATCATTTTCTTTCTTAAGAGTTTCAAATTCTATATCCACTCCGATTTCTACCCCAAGTTTGATCTCTACTCCTAATTTTTCAAGTAAAGAATATTCTTCATCTATAATATGTCTGGGTAGTCTGTATTCAGGAATCCCTACTCTCATCATTCCGCCAACTACATCCAGTTTTTCATAAATTGTTACACTATGACCTTTTCTAGCTAAGTCTGTAGCTGCCTGTGCTCCAGCTGGTCCCGATCCAATAACAGCAATTTTTTTTCCTGTTTCAGCTTTTTTTGAGATATCCCATTTTTCATGGTTATCGAAGTTGTCAGCTGCATATCTTTTAAGATTTGCAACAGATATAGGGTTATCTTCATCCCCTCTTCTACAGCCGCTTTCACATGGATGGGCACAAATTCTTCCTAATATTTTTGGTAAAAAAAGTTTTTCTCTAATTACAGATATAGCTTCTTCTCCATTTCCTTCTCCTATCAATCTTACGTATTTCTTTATATCGGTATGCATTGGACATGCTGACTGACATGCTGGTTTAGAGTCTCCCATACAATTTTCAACAATATTCTGCATATTATCAATTATATCTTTTTTTAACATATTTTTACTCCTTTTAAAATTATATCTAATTTTTATGATTTTTTAGTTATTTTCAATTTTAACTTCAAGATTCTTTTTCTTTTTAAAATCATTAGGGTTTATAGCAAAGATAAACACTCCTACAATTATTATTGCTCCACATATTGCTAAATAAGGTGTTATTTCAGTTCCCAATATTAACCAGCTGAATATAATTGCCCAAAATGCTGCTGTACTGTTGAGAGCTGTTCCCATTGCAGCACCAATATAATCCACTGCCTTATACCATGAAAGGTATGTTGTAGCTCCTAAAATAGCTATTCCGGCAAAATATAATATATCTCTGCTCTGGGCAATTTTTGCAACGACGGGATATCCGCCGACTGCCGGCATAATTACTAAAGCATATACCGCAAAAGATGTAAGGTATCTAACCGTAAGAAACTGCTGAGGTGACGCCTTTATGTTATCTTCATCTTTTATTTTTTTCATAGCATAACCAATAATAACCCCTTCGAATGCCCATCCAAGAACAGCTATACAGGTAAATGCCATCCCTTTATAAAAATTGGGATATAGTGAAAGATCTACTTTTGAATATCCGAGAGCCGCCGAACCTATTAAACTGATAGTTATTCCTATTACTGCCCTCATAGAAAGCTTTTCTTTTAGTATAAAGTAAGATAAGATAGCTCCAACACCTGGATAAATAACTGAGATACTAGACGCATAAGCCGGTGCAGCATATTTAATCCCTATAACATAACCACTCATTCCTATAGGAGCACCAACTACTGCCGCCAAAAGAGATACCTTACCTTTTTTAGTTTTCAATAACTTAAAAACTCCCATAAGTTCTTTTCTGAAAAACATAACAACTGCTAACCAAAAAAAACAAAATCCATCATGCAAGAATGCCGATACCAATGCACTTGATTTAAACCCTTGCAATATTGGGTTTTGTCCAACCATCCCCATCAATACTGTATCCAATCCCCACGCAAACCCTACTAAGATCCCAAAAAACAATCCTTTTTTTACATTATTATTCATCTTTACTCTCCTCTATAGTTATTTAATTCTCAAGAGCATTATATGTAAGTTTTGTTTTTTTGTCAAACAAAACTTACCCTACGTAAACTAAAAAGCTTATATTAATTAATCAAAATAACACTTCCAATGATTTGTTTTTATTTTTTAATTAACCCTAAGTCAATTTAACAAATAAAAATATACATAAAAAAAAGTAGCATTTCTGCTACTTTTTTAAAAGTTTTATTCTAAACTCTGAAATAACTAAAAATTTCTGCTCAGATTTACAAAGAATATTTGCTTTTGGAACCATATAAAACGGTCCTTCTATTTCAAGCTTATTTTTTTCTATATAATCTACAAAAAGCTTCATACTTTCTTTTCTTCCATGAATGTCATTTCTTGTATACATAACAAGATAATTTCCCTCTTCTATCTCATTATTTTTTTTTCCTTGATCTAAATATATATAATCAAATAGTTCCCATTTTTTCTGCTTGAAATTCTCTTCCTCTATTACATAGATTATTTCAGCTCCTGAATGCCCTATTGAGACACTATTATTGTGACCAAAATCCCAGATAGCTTCTATCTCTCTATCTATATCAATTGGTATCCTCTCTCTCAAGGATCTATATTTTTTCTTTTTAAACTTCTTTATTTCAAAAGCATCATTTTTATCTCCTAGCTTTTCTATTATCTGAAGTTCTTCCTGGATTTTATTGTTCTGCTCCTTTAACTCCTTTATCTTCTTAACATTTTCATCATGTACTGCTCTTAAAATATTAAATTTTTCATGACAGCATTTACCACCAAATAACTCCTGAATTTCTTTTAAAGGACATCCTTTTTCCTTGAGTTCTTTTATATACATTAATTTTTTTATATTTTCTCTAGAATAACTCCTTTTGCCTCTTCCTTCTTGAATAGGAGTTATAAGACCTAATTCTTCGTAATATCTAATTGTTCTCGTTGTTATTCCTAAATATTTAGATACTTCAGTTATGCTAATTAAATCTTTCATCTTTTTCCTCCTTGTTTCTTTAAGTATAAAATGTTATAAAAATAGATCTATACAATTTAATTTTTATAAAGTGTAATCTCTATAATTATAACAATATAATACAAAAAAATATACAGCCTTTTAATCAATAAAAAAACATAAGACCAGTAAACCCGTAGTGAGTCTCTAATCTTATGTTCTTTATTTAAAGTTATAATATTATTTTAATCTTTTCTTAATTTCTTCAGTTTCTTTTTCAAATCCTGGCTTTTCTAATAATGCAAACATATTGCTCTTATAAGCTTCTACACCTGGCTGGTCAAAAGGATTTACTCCTAAAAGATATCCACTGATTGCACAAGCTTTCTCAAAGAAGTAATACATATATCCTAAGTGATAAGGGGTAGCTTCAGGTAAGTTGATAGTTAAGTTAGGTACATTTCCATCTCTATGAGCTAATCTAGTTCCCTCTGCTGCCATCTTATTTACATAATCCATAGTTTTTCCAGCTAAATAGTTTAACCCGTCTAAATTTAAATCATCCTCTTCAATAACCATATCTAGTTCCGGAGTCTCTATATTGATAAGAGTTTCAAAAAGATGTCTCTTTCCATCTTGAATATATTGTCCTAAAGAATGCAGGTCTGCAGTAAAGTCTGCTGATGCAGGATATAATCCTTTATTATCCTTTCCTTCAGATTCACCGTATAACTGCTTCCACCATTCTGCGATGTAGTGTAATCTAGGTTCATAGTTTATCAATAACTCTATGTCTTTACCTTTTCTATGAAGAATATTTCTTACTGCTGCGTATTTATAACAGTCGTTTTCAGCATATGGCTTTTTGTAATCTGCCATTGCATCTGCTGCTCCTGTCATAAGTGCATCTATGTCTATTCCTGCAGCTGCTATAGGTAATAATCCTACTGCTGTTAATACAGAGAATCTTCCTCCTACATTGTCAGGTACTACAAATGTTTCATATCCTTCTCCTGTAGCTAATTTTTTTAATGCTCCTTTTTCTGCATCTGTTGTAGCATAGATTCTATCCTTAGCTTCATCTTTTCCATATTTTTCTATAAGTAATTTCTTTAATACTCTAAATGCTATTGCCGGTTCAGTAGTTGTACCTGATTTAGATATTACATTTACTGAGAAATCTCTATCTCCAATTAACTCTATTAAATGCTTTAAATAAGTTCCTGAAATATTTGTTCCTGCAAAATATATCTCTGGAGTATCTCTTTTTTCCGCTGGTAATTCATTGTAGAATGTATGTGTTAAAAATTCTATTGCAGATTTAGCTCCTAAATAAGATCCACCTATTCCAACTACAATTAGAACTTCTGATTGCTTTTTTATTCTGTCAGCAGCGACCTTTATTCTGTTAAATTCCGCTTTGTCGTAATCTGATGGTAAGTTTACCCATCCTAAGAAATCGTTTCCTGCTCCTGTACCTTCCATCAACGCTTTTTCAGCTGTTTCAATATGAGTATTCATAAATTCTAATTCGTGACCACCAAAAAACTGGTCATTATTAGAAAAATCAAATGATAATTTTTTCATCTTTTGTCCTCCTATAATTTCTTAATTCTAAATAAACAATATATCTATTATTTCACCTTTTCCAATTCCAACTTTAATTTTTCAATCTCAAGTTCGTTACTCCGAACCCTTTGATTTAACATCTCTATATTGTCTTCATTGGCTTTTATCTTCTTTATATACAGGTCTGTATTAAATCCCATCTTATTCAATTCGTTAGAAAAATCATAGACCAGATGTTCTAGTATCAATAGGTCTGACTGACTGGCTTTTGTTTCATCTATCTTGTTTAAAGTTTTAGACAGATAATAAACCAAATCATATTTATTGATATTTTTATCTCCGTCAAAACTTGTAGAATCTTTAGGCAGTATTCCGTTTATATATAGATTTTCGATCGCTCTGTATGCCCAATGTTCATTGGATATATCTCCATACATCTGTGAACTAAAAGTAATAGAGGTCACAGTTATAAATATTAATAATATTTTTTTCATCTTTTTCCTCCATACAATAACTTTAGTCTGTACTTTGAGTATAGCATATGTTTTTTTAGTTCGCAATTCCATTCAAAGTGCAAAATAAAACTGAAAAGTTGCAAAACAAAACCAATCTTCCTCTTGACAAATCAAGGTTTAGATTAAAGTTCTATAAAATATCTAGATTGGTTTTAAGCCCCTAAAAAGTCTTTAACTTTTTGTATCTCATCTACACCCTGCATCCAACCTATCTTATAATATTTATTTAATTTATCTATATCATGCTCTATCATGGAAGCATTTATATTTTTAGGCCTAATAATATAAGCTTTCCCCAGTTTTTCTAACATCTCTAAAATTTGTATCGATTCATTATAATATAGATATCTATATTTTATAGCTTTAGTTAAGTTAGGAAATTTTGGATACCAAAAAGAAGAAATTTTATGATACCAACCTTGTTTTTCTTCAAATCCTTTTGGGTGGGTAAGGATAGCTATTATCTTTTTATTTCCATCTAAAATCGCTTTTCTTACAGGAATTGAATCAGCGATCCCTCCATCTAAAAAATTTTGATCTTTATATTTTACAATCTCACTTAAAAAAGGAAGAGAACAAGAAGACCTAATGATATCATCAACATCTGTTTTCTCGTATTTATCTTTTTCAAAATATACGGGTTTTCCTGTAATACAATCTGTACTCACACTTATAAAAGTATTTTTACTATTAAAAAAATTATCATAATTGAAAAAATGTTTATCTCTATTGATAAACTCAAAAACAAACCTAGAATTTAGAACAGATTCACCTTTGATCAATCTTTTAAAATTAATCAACCTCTCATCATTGATATATTCTGTATAAACTTTATAGTTTCTCTTTTTCTGTTTAGCTATATATGCTGCACCATTATAAGCACCTATAGAAACTCCTATAACATACGGAACTTCTATTCCATATTCTAAAAATGCATCTAAAACACCTGTACTATAAACCCCTCTAGTTCCTCCACCTTCTAATACCAACCCAATATTTTTCATGTCTAACCTCTCTTTTTAAAACTATAATAATTAAACTCAAATAACTTATATATTTCTTGATTTTTAATATTAAATTATTTACTAAAAGGCTCTTTGAATGATATATTTTAAATATAGTATTCACTGAAGAGCCAGAACTTATCTTACAATTAAAATTAAGAATAAGTTAAATATTTATATTCTATATAAATAATAGGTATAAACCTATTAATAAGGAGGAACTATTATGACTATAAGAAAATTAGAGATCTATTATACTGTATCTGAGATGCTTAATATGACAGAGGCAGCTAAGGTTCTTTATATAAGCCAGCCTTCCATAAGTCAGGTTATAAAAGAATTAGAAGAAGAGATGAAAGTTAAATTATTTCAGAGGCTGGGGCGAAAACTTTATATAACAGAAGAGGGAAAGGTCTTTCAAAAATATGCATTGAGAATGTTAAATTTATATGAAGAATCACAGAAAGTAATGGAAGACATGCGGGAAGTCAGGTCTGGAAATCTGAGGATAGGGGCTAGTACAACTATAGGAACATATCTTTTACCCGATATAATAGCCGACTTCAAACAAGAATATCCTAAAGTTGATATAGAACTATATATTACAAATACCCAGGAAATATCAGAAGATTTATTAAAAAACAATATAGATATAGGATTAATAGAAGGAAAAATAGTAATAGAAGAACTAGAAACAATGGATCTTTGGGAAGATGAACTTATAATAATTTCGTCTCCCAATAAAAAATGGAAAAAAGTAATAGACCGTAAAAAATTAGAAGAAGAAACTTTTATACTCAGGGAAAAAGGGAGTGGAAGCAGAAAAACTTACGAAGATGCTATGGGAATAAGAGATAAAAACGTCTTTGTATTTGGAGGAACAGAAGCAATAAAAAGAGCAGTGATAAAAGATCTGGGAGTAGCTTGTGTTTCAAAGTTAACTATAGGAGAAGAGGAGAAAAGAAAAGAAATAACCGTGAGCCGAATAAAAAATTTAGAGATAAAGAGGTGTCTAAAGCTGCTCTACCATAAGGATAAAGAGTTTTCCAGATTGATAGAAAAATTTATAGAGTTTTCAAAAGGATATAATCTATCTAAAAATTAAATATATATGCTGACTTCATTGGGTAAGTAATTATTTTTCTTATAATACTTTAACCTTATGAGGTCTCTTTTTTTTAATATATAAGTTATAACCTATGCTAAATATCAATAATTAGTATTTTACTTATTATTAAAGTTAGCTTAAAATATAACTATATTGATAAAGGGAGTGAAAGATATGAATATAAAAAAAATTATACCAGGATTTATTGTTTGTTCTGTGATTGCATATATCGGAAGTGTTTTAGGTGGGATATTCCCAAAATTAGGAGGTGCAAGTTTTGCTATTATACTAGGAATTATTCTAGGGAATACTTTAGTCAAAAATGAAAAATTTGCTGCTGGATCTGTTTTTTCAGAGTCGAATCTATTATCTTATTCAATAGTTCTTTTAGGTGGAACTCTCAACATATATAGTGTTTTTAGTGTAGGAGTTAAAGGAGTAAGTTTTATTATCCTTCAAATGGTCATAACTGTAGCTGCTGCTCTATGGATTGGGAAAAAGATGAAATTTGAGAAAAAATTTACATATTTGATGGGAAGCGGAAACGCAGTATGCGGGTCATCGGCAATTGGAGCTGTCTCTCCTGTTGTAAAACCAGAAAAAAGTGATCTAGGAATATCTATTACAATAGTAAACTTAGTTGGAACCGTATTGATGTTTTTACTTCCTTTTATCTCTAGAGTAATATTTCATGGAGACACAGTTATGACCTCAGCTCTTATAGGAGGGATCCTTCAATCGGTGGGGCAAGTTATTGGAGCAGGTCAATTAGTTAATAACGAGGTATTAGAGTTAGCTACAATATTTAAGATAATAAGAATTATATTTATCGTAGTCTTGGTTACTTATTTAGGAAAAAAAGTCTCTGCTGACAGTAAGATGGCTGAACTTGAAAAAGAAGTAGAAATTGAGGTTGAGGTAGAAGTAAATGAAGCTACTTTAGAAGGGTCTAAAAAAAATGGCTTTAAAAAATTAAATATCCCTTGGTATATTACCGGATTTTTCATTTTTACAACTCTAAAAACTTTAGGGATATTCAACGGAGATCTTTCAAATATATTTCATTTTATAAGTTCCAAATTCGAGATAATCGCTCTTGCAGGAATAGGAATGAGAGTTAAATTAAGTACTCTCTTTAGCCAGGGACCCAAAGCTATAACATATGGATTAGCAATTGGAATAATACAGGTAGTTGCTGCTATAACACTTATAAAGATCATGTATGGGTTAAACTTCTAAAGATCATGTATGGGTTAAACTTCTAAAGATATAAAATTAATAAATCTAAAAATAACACAGTTATTTTTAGGTTTTTTTACTTTTAACGAATATTCAAAACTGTGATATACTTTAAAGAAAATTACAATTTGGATGGTGGTATTTTATGACTCGAAAAGATTATTTAAAAGACACAAAACGATTGGTTGTAAAGGTAGGAACATCTACCCTTACATTTGAAAATGGATTATTAAACCTTTCTAGAATAGACAAATTAGTCCGTGAGCTGGCTAACCTTCACAACAAAGGATATGAAATTATATTAGTTACCTCAGGAGCTATCGGAGCTGGGATGGGTAGTTTGGGGTTAAAAGAAAGACCTAAAACTCTCCCAGATAAACAGGCTGTTGCATCTGTAGGACAGGTTGCCCTTATCCACCTATATCAGAAATTATTCTCTGAATATGGAAAGCAGATAGGACAACTGCTTTTGACCAAGGGAGATATATCCAATCGTGGAAGATATCTAAATGCTCGTAATTCTTGTCTGAGATTGATTTCCATGGGAATCATCCCGGTTATAAATGAAAATGATTCGGTAGCTGTAGATGAGATAAAAGTAGGGGACAACGATACCCTCTCAGCTTTTACATCTACCTTGATAGATGCAGATCTGTTACTTATCCTATCTGATATAGATGGTTTATATACAGGTAATCCAAAGACCGATCCCAAAGCCACCCTTATTAATACAGTTAAAGAGATCGATGACCATATCAAAACTATAGCTACTGGAGCTGGAAGTAAGTTTGGAACTGGAGGTATGGCTACTAAAATAAGTGCTGGTGAGATAGTTACTTCTGCCGGAATCCCTATGATTATCGCCAAAGGATTTGATCCTTCAATTATAGGAGATGTCATGGATGGCGAGGAAATTGGAACATTATTTTTAGAGACTAAGATAAAATTAAATGCTCGTAAACATTGGATAACTTATGGAACCACAAAAACAGGTAAGATTTTTATAGATGATGGAGCCATCACAGCTCTCAAAAGTCATAATAGCCTTCTTTCTATTGGAATTGTAAAGTGTGAAGGCGATTTCCATAGGGGAGAAGTTGTTTCTATCTGTGACAGCAATGAATTTGAGATTGCCGTTGGAATTTCTAACTACAGTCAGGTTGAGGTAGATCTTATCAAAGGAAAAAATTCTTCTGATATCAATCATATTTTAGGACACAAAGATTATGATGAAGTTATACATATGGATAACATGTTTATTTTTTAATAGAGGAGATATATAATTATGAAAAAATATATGAATGATATGGGTATCTTGGCTAAAAAAGCTTCGAAAAAACTACTTCAAATGGATACCATTACTAAAAATAACATCTTGGAAGAGATGGCTAAGGAACTTTTAAATAATATAGAATTTATACGGTCAGAAAATGAAAAAGACTTGATTAAAGGTAAAGAAAATGGACTTACACCTGCTTTTATAGACAGATTGACTCTTACTGAAGAAAGAATCTATGGGATGGCCCAAGGAATTAGAACAATAATAGGTTTAGATGATCCCATCGGTGAAACCTTGAGTGGGTTCAGACATGAAAACGGGATGGAAATATCACAGATTCGTGTTCCTTTAGGAGTTATCGGAATGATCTTTGAATCTCGTCCAAATGTTACTGTAGATGCAGCTGTTCTTAGTTTAAAATCTGGAAATGCAATTATCTTAAGGGGTGGCTCAGACGCTCTTTGCTCAAATATGGCTTTGGCTAAGGTAATTACTGAAGCAGGTAAAAAATTAGGTCTGCCTCATGGAGCTATTCAATTAATTGAAAATACTGACAGAAACTGTGTAACCGAATTGATTACCATGAATGATCTTATCGATGTAATTATTCCACGTGGCGGTAAGGGTTTAAAAAAAGCTATCCTTGCAGGAGCTAGTGTTCCTGTTATAGAAACAGGTGCAGGTCTGTGTCATACCTATGTTGATCATAATGCAGATTTAAATATGGCCATCGATATTATTGTCAATGCCAAAACTTCCAGACCTGGAGTATGTAATGCTATGGAAACTCTATTGGTTCATAGTGACAGCATCTCTAAATTACTACCCAGCTTAGGTGAAAAATTAGGAGATTTAGGAGTAGAAATTCGAGCTGATGAAAGATCTATAAAATACTTGGCCAACGCAATCCCTACAACTGATAGTGACTGGAATACCGAATATTTAGATCTTATTTTATCTATTAAAACTGTAGATTCTATAGATGAAGCAATAAAACATATAGATACCTACTCTACAAAACATTCAGAAGCAATCATCAGTGAAAATTATAAAAATACTCAGAAATTTTTGAGGGAAGTAGATTCTGCAGCAGTTTATGTAAATGCTTCTACAAGATTTACCGATGGAGGAGCCTTTGGATTTGGAGGAGAGATTGGTATCAGTACTCAAAAACTCCATGCAAGGGGACCTATGGGAATCAAAGAACTGACTTCCGTTAAATACATAATTAGAGGAGATGGACAGGTTAGATAATCTGAATTCCAATTAAAATAAAAAAATGCCGATAAATTTCGGCATTTTTTTATTTATTTTTTCTAATCCTCTACAGGATCTATTTCCTCTTTATGTTGTATCTCTTCCATAGTTTCATTGTATTTTTTTATAACGATTTCTGTTAAAACTCTTCTTAAATCAGGTGTAATAGGATGAGCTATATCCTTAAATTCACCATTTGGCATCTTTCTAGATGGCATAGCCACAAACATACCTTTTTGACCATCGATAACCTTCAACCCATGAATAACAAAACTTCCATCCAATGTGATGTCTGCATAAGCCTTTAACTTTAATTCGTTTTCATTTTTTACCGTTCTCAGTCTTACATCTGTAATATTCATTTTTAGTACTCTCCTTTTTAGTTTATTCAAAGAAAACTACATATTTCAACTTTGCAGCCCTCCATTGTTGTTTTTATTTTGTCATAAATTCGATCTATATTATCTTTTTCTACAAAAGTATAATAACAACTACCACTACCAGACATATGAAACTTTATACCTTGAGCTTTTCCTAATTTTTCTAAATTTTTTCTGAATTCGATTATATTTTTATCCTCTAATAACAGTCCCTGTTCCAAATGGTTTTCCAGGTAATTCTCTAGCTCGTCTAAATTACCAGATCTCATTCCTTTTATAATCTTATCTATATCAGCATCTTTTTTGTTTTCTAATTTAGCATAATTTTTATATGCTACTACAGTGCTCACACCAAAATTTGGTTTTATCAAAATTATTTTATCTTTTATATTATTTTCTATTACTTCTAAATTTTCTCCTATTCCCTCTACCCTGCTAGGTTTGTTTAAAAGGAAAAATGGAATATCTGCACCAATTCCCTTGGTTATCTCTACTGCCCTTTGAAAATTTATAGGAGTTCCATAATATTCATTCAGTGCATTAAAGAAGAATGCACCATTAGAACTTCCTCCTCCAAGGCCGGCCTGAGATGGGATATTCTTTTTTAGATATACCTCTATCATCTGTTTTTCTAATCCTGTTTCCCTGTAAAATTCCATATAAATTTTAGATATTATATTATCTTTTCCAACAGGAATTTCTTTCATATTCGTATTTATCTTTAAATTTCCTTTTATCTCTTTAAAATTTATGGATAATTCATCCGAAAGGGATATAGGAACCATGACCATATCCAAAAGATGATATCCATTTTCTGCTTTTCCGACTATATTCAATCCTAAGTTTATCTTAGCATTTGATTCTAACTCAACAATCACTGGTACTCCTTTATGTATACATTCAATAATAAACTATTTTCTACTATATTTTATAGGCTGATCTTTCCTTTAACCACATTTCAGATTTTCTCAACTGAGAATAAACTAATACTCGTGGATCGAAGGAGAAGATAACTATTCACCTATCTCTATTTCTTTTACCTCTAGTATTTTAAACAATTCTTCAGCTTCATCTTTTTTAGTATTTCCACTAGGTACTTCTAAAATTTCAACTTTCATATATTTACTAAAATATTCCAGCTCAATTATGTCCCCTACACTTACTGTAGTTCCTGCCTTGGCTATTTTCCCATTTAATTTTACCTTCTTATTATCTAATACTGTCTTCGCTACAGGTCTTCTCTTTATTATTCTAGAGACCTTAAAAAATTTATCTAAACGCATCGTTCCTCCTAATTCCCATACCTTTACAAAAAAGGTACTACTCCATAATATTTTATACTATATTTTTTCTTCCTCTCCAAATTAAATATTTTTTAAGGTTATCTCTTTTTAGCCTCATCCCATAATCTATCCATCTCTTCTAATGTACTTTTCCCTAGATCACAGTTATCTTCCACATATCTAAATCTGTCTTCAAATTTATTGTTGGTCTTCATCACTGAATCCACTATATCTATATCTAATTTTCTAGCAATATTTACCAATGTAAAAACCACATCTCCTATCTCTTCCTTTAAATTTTCCCTGTCTTTTTTTTCATAGGCTGCTTTCATCTCACCTAATTCTTCCTCTAATTTATTTAATGCTCCTACTTCATCTTCCCAGTCAAAACCGACTTTAGCAGCTTTAACCTGTAATTTATATGCCTTGGCTAAAGGTGGATAAATTTTGGGAATTCCATCTAAGACAGATTTTCTACCCTTGTGTTCCTTCTCTTTTTTCTTTATCTCATCCCAGTTCCTCACAACATCTTTTGTTCCTTCTACCTCTACATCGGCAAAAATATGAGGATGTCTTCTAATCAATTTTTCACTGACTTTTTTAGCCACATCATCAATTGTAAACTCCCCTTCCTCCTCCTTTATTAAAGATTGAAAGATAATATTTAAAAGAAGGTCTCCTAACTCACCCTTTAACTCCTCTCCGCCTATATCCATAGCTTCCAAAGTTTCATAGGTCTCCTCCAATAAATAAGGTTTTAAACTTTCAATAGTTTGTTCCCTGTCCCACGGGCATCCATCAGGAGCTCTTAATTTTTTCATTATATCTACTAACTTATAAAATTCATTCATCTCTTTCCTCCAAAAAATATCTAATATGTATACACTCAATAATAAAGTTACACTTTTATATTTTACTTCTAGTTTTAATAGTATTTTATTTCTCTAAAAAATGCAATAAAATAGGCGGCTAAGCCACCTATTTTATTTTCTATATAACCTTTTATTTTTTTATATAATCTTTCTTTAAGTCTTCTACCCAAGCTCTATATTCTTCAGCTCTTTTCTTATTTAATAATTCCTTTTCTAAAGATGGTTTTACATCTTCAAAACTTAGGTATCCAGCCTCTTTTTTATCTTCAATATATATTATATGATAACCAAATTGTGTTTTAACAACAGTTCCATATATTTTTTCCGGTACTCCTGTAAAGGCTGCATCAGCAAATTCTTTTACCATAGAAGTTTTATCAAACCATCCAAGTTCTCCTCCATTTTCAGATGTAGGTCCTTCAGAATATTTTTTTGCCATCTCGTTAAAGTTTGATGGTGTAACTTCTGTTAATATTTTTTCAGCTCTTTTTTTAGCATCCTTTTTTTGAGCTTCAGTCATATCATCACTTACATTTATTAATATGTGAGCGGCTTTTATTTGTTCTGGTGTCTTAAAATTTTCCTTATTTTTTTCATATTCAGCCTTTAATTCTGAATCTGTTAACTTTACACCCTCTACTATTTTCTTGTTAACCACATGACTGATTAAAAGATCTTCTCTAATTCCTTCTAAATCTTTTTTATAAGATTCTGTATTTTCAATTCCTGTTTTTACAGCTTCCTGTTTTAACATCTTTCTTACACTTATTTCCTCTATTAGAGCTGCTCTACCCTTTTCAGATTTAGAGTACTCCTTATATTGAGCCGGCAGGGTATCTATTTTTTCCTGTAATTCTGCTTCAGTTAAATTTTCATTCCCGATAACCATAATTACGTTTGATTCATCCTTAGTTTTTACCCCTCCCTCTTTTTTATTACAAGCTGTCAATGCCAATGAGGCTATGATCAATACTATTGCCATTTTTTTCATTTTTTTCCTCCTTTTATTTATAATCTTCAAAGAATCCTTTTATACTATCTATCTCAATAGCTCCCTCTCTTTGAAGGTATCTTATCTTTTTAGACAGGATTAATTCTTGAATTTTTTCAATATTTATTTTATTCTCTATAAATTTTATCCTGTATGATCCATCCTCTATTTTTATACTTTGAATATGATTTTTCTGAGCTATAATCTTTATAGTCATATATTCAAACAGGTCTTCTACAACTTTTGGTAATCGTCCAAATCTGTCTTTTATCTCACCTTTCATTTCCTCTAATTCAGAGATTGTATCTATACTGACTAGTCTTCTATATACTACTATTTTTTCTACTTCCTCTATATATTCACTAGGTATATATCCATGAATTCCTATCTCTAAGTCGATATCCTCTACTGTAACTTCTTTTCCTTTTATCTTTTTTATCTCTTCATCTAGCATCTTGAGATACATATCATAGCCAAACATTTTTAATGCTCCATGCTGCTTATCTCCCAATATTTCTCCGGCTCCCCTTATCTTCATATCCTCCAAAGATAACTGGAATCCTGCTCCTAGATCTTTTATTTCCTTTATTGATTCTCTTTTTTGTTTTCCTTTCTCGGTTCCCCCTTTTAAAGAATCTACCAACAGATAACAATAAGCTCTTTTACTACTTCTACCTACCCTACCACGAAGTTGGTATACCTGGGATAACCCTAATTTATCAAAATTTTCTATTAGAATAGTGTTGGCATTCTCTATATCTATACCATTTTCTATAATTGTTGTTGTAAGAAGTACATCTATCTCCCCATTTTCAAAGGAATTTATCTTATACTTTATCTCGTTTGAAGGCATTTGACCATGAATATAATCTATTACAACATATTCAGGAATTATCTCTTTTAATTCCTTTAATTTAACCTTCATTCCCTTAACTGAATTATACAGGTAAAAAACCTGCCCTTCCCTTGCGACCTCTTTCATTATGGCATTTTTTATATCACCTTTATTTTTTTCTATGATATAAGTTTCTATCGGTATTCTATTGGTTGGAGGAGTTTGAATGATAGATATATCTCTAATTCCCAAAAGAGCTAAATTCAATGTTCTAGGAATTGGGGTTGCTGTTAATGTCAGCATATCCACATTGATCCTCATGGTTTTTAAATGTTCCTTTGCCTTTACTCCAAATTTTTGCTCCTCATCTATTATAACCAGCCCCAGGTCTTTAAACTTTATGTCTTTAGATAATAATCTATGAGTTCCTATAACAAGATCTATAACACCATCCTTTATTTTTTTTACTACCTCACCTTGCTCTTTGGGAGTTTTTAATCTTGACAGCAATTCTAATTCTAACGGAAAATTTTGAAATCTTTCTTTAAATCTTTCAAAATGCTGGGTAGCTAAAACTGTGGTTGGAGCTAATATTACAACTTGCTTTCCATCCATAAGAGCCTTAAATGCCGCTCTCATAGCTACTTCAGTTTTTCCATATCCAACATCCCCACAGACAATTCTATCCATTACAGATGGCGATTCCATATCCTCTTTTACATCTAATATAGCTTTTAGTTGATCCTTGGTCTCATTATACGGAAATCCTTCTTCAAATTCCTCCTGCCAAATAGTATCTTTAGTAAATGAGTAACCGACATTCATAGCTCTTTTAGCCTGTATTTCTAAAAGTTCAATGGCAAATTTTGCTATCTCTTTTTTTATTTTTTCCTGTCGTTTTCTAAACCCTCTTCTACCCAATCTAAATATATCAGGTACTATCCCAGGTTCAGATATATACCGCTCTATTTTATTTAGACTAGCTATCGGCACAAAAAGTTTATCCTCATCTGCATATTTTATCTTTAGATAGTCTGCACCATTTATATCTTCTACCCCCAGATAAATTCCTACACCATAAGTTTCATGGATTATATAGTCATTCGGAAGCATCTGGTCTATTTTTTTAAATTTTATTCCATCTGTTCTTTTCTCACTTCTCTTTACCCTTATCCCCTTTAATTCCCTGTCTGTCAGAATAAGATTATCTTTATTTTTAAATCCTTCATAGTGAGCATTTCTATGGATATCGATAGATGTACCGTCAAATATTTCAGTATATCGTCTTTTTTCCTCTGTCAGAATTGTTATATTTTTCTTTTTGGATAATTTTTTTATATAATCATAATTTTTATAATTTTCTATCTCCTCATCTTTAAATCTTACCAACTCTACCTTTTTCGATATTTTCTTTATCTTGGAATATTCCAGCCGGATCTCTTCCTCATCCTGTCTTTTATCTAAAATATATTCCTCTACCTTATAATCTAATATCTCTTCATTCTCTAAATAGATTTTTCTTTTGTCATTCTTTAACTTATCCAACAGATCTAAAAAGGTATAATTTTCATCTTTATTTTTGTTTATATACATTTGAATTTGATCTATTTTCTTCATTGATCTCTGGGTTTCTGCGTTGAATATACGAATTTCTTCCAAGAGATCATCAAAAAATTCCAAACGAATTGGATGTTCTCCGTCAAAAGAAAATATATCTAAGATATCTCCCCTAAGGCTGTATTCACCTCTTTTTTCAACTAAATAATTTTTTCTAAATCCACTTTTTTCCAATTTTTCTATTATCTTTTTTAATTTATATTCTTTTCCCACACAAAACTCTAGCATTTCGGAATTTATAAAGTATTTTTTAAAGATACTCTCAATAGATATCAATATCTTTGAATTATTTAGCTTTAATTTTTCCAAGAGTTCAAAGGTTATACAATCAAATTCCTCCTCTGTATAATTATAATTTTCTATCTTTAAAACATCTATATCTTCCTTTAGTGTAAAATAGTAGTCGATTATATTTTTATTAGAAGAGGATATATATATTACCTGATCCTTCTCAGATTCCAAAAAATAGGGAACTCCTCCCCTATATAGTTTCCCATTATTAATTGTTGATTCAAACTTCATAAATACCCCTTTATTTTTGTTAGTATACATTTTAACCTTATATTTTTTAATGGTCCACTCATAGGATGTTTTTTTTCATCTTTATTTATATATAGAGATTTTATCACACATCTTAAATGAAAAACACAATAAACTTTTTTTAGGTTTAATTTTCCGTTAAAAGATGTGGAATAATATTATATCATTTATGTATATACTTAATAATAATATTCTTTTATCTACAAACAAATAAAATTTAAGACTTTATTTTCATTAATGTACATATCTAAGTCATAAAATTCAACTTTAGTTATGTCTACGTACAAAAATAAACAGATACCTTTATACTTTTTTTATCCTAAAAAAAATAATTGATTATAGTTATAAAATAAATTATATATATGTATATACTCAATAATAAAGTATCAATAAATAAAAAAAGATCACTTTCGCGATCTTTTTTCTTATTATTTCCCATCTTTTAAAGCTATCCCTATATATTTTTTCAATGTTATAAAATATACTCTTTTGGATACCTTTCTCAAATTATATAAAAATTCTTTTGGTATATCCTCATATTGAGAACACAACTCCAGTGCTTTTTCTTCTATTATCAATTTTTCAAATTCATCTAACCCATGATAATCCTGCATAATATCGTGTTTTGGAGCCTCTTCAATAACATCTTTTATATTTGTTATTTCTGGATTCTTTAGATGTTTTCTTGCTTTCTTTAGTTGTTTCTTACTTTTTAAAGGTTTTTCCCTAGTTACCTGGTTAAATAACGTCAAATTATTTTTATTAGATTTTCTGGCATTTCTATCCATCTTTCTTAAATTTCGGAGTATTCCATTAATATATTGAACTAAGGTAGATTTTATCTCTGAGTTAAGACGTTTATATAAAAGATTTAATATATCAATAGCAACCTCTTCTCCATCTTCCCTTATAATCTTTTTAAATTTATTATCTACTCTCTTATTCCAAGCTCTAGAAACGAATATATTTCTTTTACACTTGATTATCTTACTTTGAAGTTCCTCTGAGAAATCTTTTAATCTTTCTTTTACATCTTCAGATAGGTTAATTTCATTAGTTTTATTCTTATCAACCTTTCCGGTAACTATCTCAGCATCTATTATTTCATTGTCATCTCTAATTTCTATCTCTTTTATTTTATCCTTTATTTTTTCCTTAGTTATAAATGATTTTTCTTTCTTCGCTTTCTTCGCAGCATTTACTGCATCCCATTTACCTTTGTATTCAACTTGTTTTTCTGCTCCATTTAGATAACTAGATATATGACAAGTTCCATCTTTATCTTGATTAAATCTATAGTTTATATAATAACTATCCTCTTCGGCAACAAATTCAGAATTAAAATATTCCATATATCCCAACTCTTCTAAAAGTGAAAACGCTTTCTCTATTCTCTTTAATACCTGCTTTACCCTGCTTAATACATAGGTTCTTTTCTCACCAGTTTTATTAACTCTTTCTGTTTCCTGTTCCATTTTTAATGGAATTATAGCAGCCAAAGTTCTAATATTTATAGAATCCTCCTGCTTGGAATATCTAATTTTACTTATATATTTATAGATCCTTGCAGCAATAGGGTCCTTTTCCATTATTTCAATCAAAGCTTTAGAATTATATTTTATATATCTTTTATCTTTAATTTTATTTCTAATATTCTTATTTAAAGTTACTTTATAGTATACCTTTGTTCCCACTTTAAGTTTTTGATAGGTTAACAGTTTGAATTCTTCATCTTCAAATTGATAATTCCCTAACTTACTATGGTTAGATACTTCAAATTGATATTCAGTACTCTTCAAATTTTTAAGAGCCTGAGCTACCTTAGTATAATAATTTCTATTCATCTTATTCCCTAAAAAATTAACTATAAAGTCTGAGATTTCAAACTTTATATATTCATCTGTATCATTGGTCTCCTTTTTTAATTCATAGAGAGATATCAGATATGTGTAGATTTTCTCTTCAAAAATAGATGGTTGGTATATCTTATCTTCTGAATTCTTTGCAACTAATGTACAATACATTGTTACTCCTAAATCTTCAAAAGAATATTTAAAGTTTATTTTCTTATTTTGTTTTTGAGGTGTAAAAAATGGAAAAACTATCATTTCTATTGGTATATTAATTATATTTTCTTTTAAATCTAAAAAATTTCCAGTTTCTTTGATGACAACTTCTCGAACTTCTATCTCAGGAAGTTCACTCATTTTTATATCAACTTTAGTTAAGTCAGTCAACAATGATCCAGTTTTATTTAAATTAAATTTATCTATTAAACCTACATTTGCTTCCTTTGACATAACTCCTCCATTAATTTTTGTCCATTCACAATAATAATCCTAGTGTCATTCATAGTATCATCAAAATTAAATAAATTCAATCTTTATTTTTGAAAGTATACATACCATCTGTTATATTTTAAAGGGGTATAACTCGTTTCCTTCACTTTTTTTTATTAATATAATAATCTAAAAAAAATCACTTTATTAAACTTTGAAAAATTAATAATAAATTATGTATATGAACATTAATAAACTATATATGCTTCTAAATCTTGATTATATTGAGATCCTAAAAAATAAGCGTTGAAAAACCTAGTTTTAAACTATGTACACACACAATAATAATTACATTATATTGAATTTATTGAATTTATTGAGTATAAAACCATCTCGATATTATAAACCCTTTAAAATAAGGAATTTTAGCTATGTATACCCACAATAATAATATATATCAAATAAAAACAACGTATTTATTGAGGTTAAATTATATTTAGGAATACAAAACCTTTAAAATAAAGGCTTCCAGTAAGTGTATATCTACAATAATAATAAATAATAGCTTATTTCTTTTCTAGCCCTTAAAAAATATAGATTTTCTTTATAACAAATATTGGCTTTACTTTTACTACATCTTACAAAAAACAAATACTCTTTTTGGTTACTTTTATAAAAAACTTATTTAAAATTATCTTGACAAAATATAACTTATATATTAGAATTATAAACTGAAATGACAAATTTTTTAAAAGCAATTAGGAGGTGTAATCAAAGATGGCAAGTAAGAGAACGTTTCAACCAAATAATAGAAAAAGAAAGAAAGAACACGGATTCAAAAAGAGAATGGCAACTAAAGCAGGAAGAGCTGTTTTAAAAAGAAGAAGAGCTAAAGGTAGAACGAAATTATCAGCATAAAACCCGGTGTTTATATCACCGGGTTTTTAAAAATATCTTAAGGAGATTTTATGTTGAAATTAAAAACAAAATCTGAATTTTTAAAAGTATATAACCAAGGAGAAAAACACTTTGGTTATTTTCAGTTGATCTATTTTAAAAAAAATAATTTACAAGAAAATAGATTAGGAGTAGTAGCTAGTAAAAAAACTGGCAATGCTGTTTGTCGGAATAAGTTAAAAAGACTTTTTAGAGAAAATTTTAGAAAACAAGAAAAAAATTTAAAACAAGGATATGATATAGTTTTTATAGCTAAGAAAAATGCAGGAGAACAATTTAAGACTCTGAGTTTATCCATGATTGAAAAAGACAGTATAAAAATATTTAAAAGAGCCAAAATATTTCTATGAAATATCTTTTAATATTTTTTGTAAAATTATATCAATGGTTTATTTCACCAGTCTTAAAAAAAAATTGTAGATTTCAACCTACTTGTTCTACTTATATGATTATAGCAATAAAAAAGTATGGAAGTATAAAAGGTGTATATCTAGGTCTTAAAAGGTTATCAAAATGTCATCCTTTTTATAAGGGTGGTTATGACCCAGTACCTTAAATTATGAGGAGGAACAAAGTTGATCGGAGCTGTATACGGAGCACTTCAAGGAGTTTTAGAAAGTGCGATAGAAATGATGTATAATATTTTTGGAAATTATGGATTAGCTATAATTGGTATAACTATTTTAATAAAATTAGTATTATTACCACTTACGTTAAAACAGGACAAATCAATGGGTGCTATGAAAAAATTGCAACCAGAGTTAGAAGCACTTAAAGAGAAATATAAAAACGATCCACAAACATTAAATCAAAAAACAATTGAACTATATAAAATACATAAGGTAAACCCTGCAAGTGGTTGTCTGCCTATATTGTTACAAATGCCAATATTATTTGCACTTTTTGGAGTTTTAAGAAAAACAGGAGCAGATGGAGGAGTTATCGCAGATGGATCTAAATTCCTTTGGTTAACTTTATCTCAACCAGATCCAATTTACTTATTACCATTATTAAATGGTGCTGTATCTTATTTCCAACAAAAATTAATGAGTGCAAGTCAAGGATCTTCTAACCCACAAATGAAAATGATGACTTATATGTTTCCTGTAATGATGATATTTATCTCATACAAGATGCCGTCAGGATTACAATTGTACTGGTTCGTATCTAGTTTGGCTTCAGTAGCGCAACAATATTATATAATGAGTAGAAGGGATGAGGCATAAAATGAACTTAACTTATCAAATTAAAGCTAAATCAAAAGACGAAGCTATAATCAAAGCTGTAAAAAACCATAATATTGATAAGAATAAAATCGTAGAAGTTATTGAAATATCAAAAGCAACTTCATTTTTTGGTTTTTTTAAAAAAGATGGAGAATACGAGATTCAAATGGAAAAAACAGTTGAGATAGTAGAGGCTAAAATAGAAGATGTAGTAGTAGAAAGAGCCAATGAATTGTTAAACAATATGGGATTAGTTTTAGATGTAGATGTTTTAGAAGCTAGAGACCATTATGTTTTAATTAATTTATCTGGTGAAGATAATGGAATAATCATAGGAAAAAAAGGTAAAACTTTAAATAGTTTTGAATACCTTTTAAATTCTTTATGTAAAAGTGTAAAGGTAGAAGTGGACGTAGAAGGATTTAAAGCTAAAAGAGCAGAAACTCTTAGAGATTTAGCTAGAAAAATGGCTGAAAAAGCGTTAAATACTGATAAAATAGTAAAATTAAATCCAATGCCACCGAGAGAAAGAAAGATAATTCATGAAATAGTGAATAAATATAAGGAACTTGATACTTTCAGTGAAGGAAGAGATCCTAAGAGATATATTGTAATTAAAAGAAAAAGAATGGGGTAAAACTATGTTTGATACAATAGCGGCAATATCTACTCCTAGAGGAGAAGGTGGAATAGGAATTGTTAGAATGTCTGGAGGAGACTCTATAAACATTCTCTCAAAAATATTTAGACCGATATCTAACAAAAAAGTAGAAGAATTAAAAAACTTCACTATTAATTACGGACATCTGTATTCAGGTGAAAAATTAGTAGATGAAGTAATGGTCAGTATAATGAAGGGTCCTAAAACTTATACTAAGGAAGATATAGTAGAGATAAACTGCCATGGTGGATATCTTATGACTGAAAAAGTATTGGAGTTAGTTTTGTCTAGTGGAGCTAGAATTGCTGAGCAGGGTGAATTTACAAGAAGAGCTTTTATGAATGGAAGACTAGATCTTACACAAGCAGAGGCTATAATTGATTTAATTCATGGTAAAACAGAAAAAAGTTTATCTCTTTCATTGGATCAATTAAGAGGGGATTTAAAAGACCAGATATTACATCTAAAGAAACTACTTTTAGACGTAGTAGCTCATATAAATGTGGTTTTAGATTATCCTGAAGAGGGAATTGATGATCCATTACCAGAAGGTTTAGTAGATAATTTAAAGGAAGTTTTGGAAACTTCAGATAGATTATCAGCCTCTTATGCTCAAGGAAAGATGATTAAAGAGGGAGTGAAGACGGCAATAGTTGGAAAACCTAATGTAGGAAAATCCAGTTTATTAAACTCTTTATTAAAAGAAGAAAGAGCAATAGTAACTCATATTCCTGGAACAACAAGGGATGTAATAGAGGAAATTGTAAACATAAAGGGAATACCACTTATTCTGGCTGACACTGCGGGAATTAGAAATACAGATGATATAATAGAAAGTATTGGAGTGGAAAAATCTGAGAAATTATTAAATGATTCAGATTTAATCTTATTTGTTGTGGATGGTTCTAGAGAACTTAGTGAAGAGGACCTTAGAGTACACAACAGTATTCAGGCAGAAAAAGTTGTCGGGATATTAAATAAGATAGATATGGAACAAAAAGTAGACCTATCTAAATTAGATAAAGTAGGTAGATGGATCGAAGTTTCAGCTAAAGAAAATATTGGTATAGCGAATATGGAAGAAGAAATATATTCTTATATTGTATCGGGGAAAGTTGAAGATTCATCGCAAACTTTAGTGATAACTAATATCAGACACAGATCTGCTTTAGTTAAAACAAAGGAAGCTATAGAAAATATATTTGAAACAATAAATATAGGATTACCAATGGATCTAATAGCTGTAGATTTAAAAGAAGCTTTAGATGCACTATCAGAAGTAACTGGAGAGATCTCATCGGAAGATGTTTTAGATCATATATTTAGTAATTTTTGTGTAGGAAAATAGATTATAAAAAAAATATGAAATACTGCAGATATTTCTGCAGTATTTTTTTCTTTTTAATATATAATATTTATGTGATAAAGATAGAAAAGATGTATACTAACAAAAATAAAGTTAAAAAAAGGAGAATTTATGAATTATGATGTAATCGTTGTAGGTGGAGGACACGCTGGATGTGAAGCTGCACTAGCCTCAGCAAGATCAGGATTAAAAACAGCTCTATTTACAATATATTTAGATACCATAGCTATGATGTCGTGTAACCCTTCTATAGGTGGACCAGGAAAAAGTCATATAGTTGCAGAAGTAGATATATTAGGTGGAGAAATTGGAAAACATACCGATAAATATAATTTACAATTAAAACATTTAAATACCAGTAAAGGACCTGCAGCCAGGATTACTCGTGGACAGGCAGATAAATATTGGTATAGGGTAAAAATGAAAGAGATGATAGAAAATACTCCTAACTTAGATAGTATCCAAGGAACAATCGAGGACATTATTATTGAGAATGGACAAATAAAAGGTGTTATATCAGACCTAGGAATTAAATATGGAGCCAATTCAGTAATATTAGCAACAGGAACTTTCTTAAAGGGAAGAGTAGTTATTGGAGATGTAAAATATCCTGCAGGTAGGATAGGCGAGAAGTCTGCTGAAAAACTATCTGATGCATTGATTAAAAATGGAATAATACTGGATAGATATCAAACTGCTACTCCACCAAGATTAGATATGAGAACTGTGGATTTTAGCAAGATGAAGGAAATGCACGGAGAAGATAATCCAAAATATTTTTCATTGTTTACTAAGAAGGAAAAAAATAATAATGCACCTACATGGTTGACGTACACAACTCCTGAAACTGTAAAAGTAGCTCAAGATCTGTTACAGTATTCACCAATAGTAAGTGGGATTATAGAAACTCACGGGCCGAGACATTGCCCGTCACTAGATAGAAAAGTATTAAACTTCCCTGAGAAAACAAATCATCAAATTTTCTTGGAGTTGGAATCAAAAGAAACGAATGAACTTTATGTAAATGGTCTGACAACAGCTATGCCGCCATTTGCTCAAGAAAAGATGATGAGAACTATAGCAGGATTGGAAAATGCTAAAATAATGAGGTATGGTTATGCAGTAGAATATGACTATGCACCATCTTATCAATTATATCCTAGTTTAGAGAGTAAAAAGATAAAAAATCTTTATTTTGCAGGACAGATAAATGGAACTTCTGGATATGAAGAAGCTGCAGCTCAAGGATTTTTAGCAGGAGTGAATGCCAGTAGAAAAGTATTGGGGAAAGAACCTGTTATAATAGATAGAACAGAGGGTTACCTAGGGGTATTAGTCGATGATATAATCCATAAAAAAACTCCAGAACCATATAGAGTGTTACCGTCGAGAGCAGAATACAGATTAACTCTTAGATTTGACAATGCATTTATGAGATTAATAGACAAAGCTAAAGAGATAGGTATTGTTTCAGAGGACAAGATTAAATTTTTAGAGGAAGCTAGAGAGACGGTAAAATACGAAGTTGAAAGAATAAATCAAATAAGTATCTCCATGAAACGAGCAAATGAAGTTTTAGAAAGTGTAGATGCTAAGGATAGATTTGGTAAAGGGGTAAAATTATCTGAATTATTAAAACAAAAAGAAGTTACCTATGATTCTTTAGGATTAATTATAGAAATTAAAGAGTTGCCTGTATTTGTTAAAAATCAAATTGAAACTATAGTTAAGTACAATGCATTTATTGAAAGGGAAAAAATGCAAATAGAAAAATTTAGAAAATTAGAGAGTATGAAAATACCAGAAGGATTTAAATTTGAAACTATAGCAGGGTTATCTAATATAGCTAGAGATGGATTAGAGCAAATAAAACCTATGTCTATTGGAGAAGCTACAAGGATAAGTGGAGTAACTGGAAATGATATAGCAATACTTATTACAAATTTAGAGAATATCAAATAAAATTTTAGATTTTATGTAAGTGTGATCTATTAACAAATATGTATACAGACAAAAATAAAGTTGAATTATATATATTTACTTTTAAATATTGTTTATGATATAATTTATCTAGGAGATGAAGCTCTCCTTAGGTCTGGGATCTAAAACTACTTGTAAAAAGTTAATGGCTTCTACATCGATACAATTTTTGTATTGGTGTAGAAGTTTTTTTATTATATATATTTAGGAGGAAAGTTATGTTAAATGTTTTGGTTTCGTTTTTAATTTTATTTGTAGGTGGAGTGATAGTTGGTAAATTAGTTGAAAAATTATATCTGCCCAAATTAATAGGTATGATTGCATTTGGTTGTTTAGCAAATGTATATCTAAAAATAATAGATCCTGTAGCCTTAGAGTTTGGAGGTGTTTTAAAAAATCTAGCTTTGGTTGTAGTACTATTGATAGCAGGTTTAGGTATAAGAAAAAAACAAATAAAAAAAGTTGGTAGACCAGCGGTATTACTCAGTTTGATACCTGTATCTGTAGAGGGATTGATGGTTATGTATTTATCTATAAAGATATTAGGCTTACCAACAATACAAGCTGGGATATTAGGATTTATAATAGCAGCAGTGAGTCCGGCAGTATTAGTTCCTGCTATGGTGGATCTAATAAAGAGAGGTTTAGGAGAAAAAAAAGCTATACCTCAAATGCTGCTCACAGGAGCTTCTGCAGATGATAGTGTGGCTATTGCGATGTTTACATCTTTCATGGGGATGTATTTAGGTACCAGTGGTGGTATATTAAAAAATTTAATAACTATACCAATCTCTACAGTAATAGGAATAGTAGTAGGAGTTTTAGTAGCTATAATAGCTGGAGAAATTTCTAAAAAAATAAAATCTGAGATCTTCCAAACTATATTAGTAGGAGGAATGGCAGTTGGAATGAGGATAATTGAAACTACATATCATCTGAGATACTTTAATTCACTTTTAGGGATAATGGTAGTAGGTTATGTAATAACTAACTATTATGAGTGGTTAGGAAACAATATAATGGATGGATTAGGAAAGGCTTGGTCTATTGGAGCAGTATTTTTATTTACATTAGTAGGAACAGCTATAGATCCTTCACTTGTTGGAAATATATTCTATATAGGTAGTATGATAGTTTTTATATCTCTTATAGTAAGGTCAATTGGTGTATTAATAGCTTTAATAGGTACAGATTTAAATATGAAAGAAAGATTGTTCTGTGTAATAGCTTATCTACCTAAAGCAACGGTTCAATCAGCTAAAGCCGGTATACCACTTCAAATGGGTGTTGTAGGAGGAGAGTTAATACAAGCCATGGCAATTTTAAGTGTAATCATAACAGCGCCAGTAGGAGCTATTGGAATAAGGTTAAGTGCAGATAAATTATTGGAAAAATAAATTGATTAATAAAAAAATATGTTATCAACATCATATGTTGATAACATATAAGTTTTCCGCTTCTAAGCCAATAAAATAAACGATAGTTAAGGTTTTATAAAAAACAAAAAAACAAAAAACAAAAAAACAAAAAAAAAGTCATAAAAAAACAAAAAAATCCTTGACGAAAACTTGTAAACGCGGTATACTTCTTCTTGTCCGCGAGGGAAAGCGAAAGCGACTTGAAGCGAGACAAACAAAAGGACATTAGCAATTAAATAGAGAAAGAAAGTGTAAATTAAAAACTCAATTGTCGTTTGAAACTTTGTTTTCAAACAATCGATTAAGGTGTACAGTGGAATGAACCACTATAAAAATAATTATCTTTTAATAGATAGCTAAACTTCATTTATGAAGTTAGGATATAAATTTGAATGTAGAGTTTGATCCTGGCTCAGGATGAACGCTGACAGAATGCTTAACACATGCAAGTCGACTGGAATTCTTCTTCGGAAGATAGTACGGTGGCGGACGGGTGAGTAACGCGTAAAGAATTTGCCCTTCAGACTGGGACAACTAATCGAAAGGTTAGCTAATACCGGATATTATGAGACCTTGGCATCAAGGACTTATGAAAGCTATATGCGCTGAAGGAGAACTTTGCGTTCCATTAGGTAGTTGGTAGGGTAATGGCCTACCAAGCCGACGATGGATAGCCGGCCTGAGAGGGTGAACGGCCACAAGGGGACTGAGACACGGCCCTTACTCCTACGGGAGGCAGCAGTGGGGAATATTGGACAATGGACCAAAAGTCTGATCCAGCAATTCTGTGTGCACGATGAAGGTCTTCGGATTGTAAAGTGCTTTCAGGTGGGAAGAAGAAAGTGACGGTACCACCAGAAGAAGCGACGGCTAAATACGTGCCAGCAGCCGCGGTAATACGTATGTCGCAAGCGTTATCCGGAATTATTGGGCGTAAAGCGAGTCTAGGCGGCTTGTTAAGTCAGATGTGAAAATGCGGGGCTCAACTCCGTATTGCGTTTGAAACTGGCAGGCTAGAGTACTGGAGAGGTGGGCGGAACTACAAGTGTAGAGGTGAAATTCGTAGATATTTGTAGGAATGCCGATAGTGAAGACAGCTCACTGGACAGATACTGACGCTAAAGCTCGAAAGCGTGGGGAGCGAACAGGATTAGATACCCTGGTAGTCCACGCCGTAAACGATGTTCACTGGGTGTAGGGGGTCGAACCTCTGTGCCGAAGCTAACGCGATAAGTGAACCGCCTGGGGAGTACGCACGCAAGTGTGAAACTCAAAGGAATTGACGGGGACCCGCACAAGCGGTGGAGCATGTGGTTTAATTCGACGCAACGCGAGGAACCTTACCAGCACTTGACATACAACGAACTCGTCAGAGATGACTTGGTGCCGCTTCGGTGGAACGTTGATACAGGTGGTGCATGGCTGTCGTCAGCTCGTGTCGTGAGATGTTGGGTTAAGTCCCGCAACGAGCGCAACCCCTATCGTATGTTACCATCATTAAGTTGGGGACTCATGCGAGACTGCCTGCGACGAGCAGGAGGAAGGTGGGGATGACGTCAAGTCATCATGCCCCTTATGTGCTGGGCTACACACGTGCTACAATGGTTGGTACAGAGAGCAGCAATACCGCGAGGTGGAGCAAATCTCAGAAAGCCAATCTTAGTTCGGATCGCAGTCTGCAACTCGACTGCGTGAAGTTGGAATCGCTAGTAATCGCGAATCAGCAATGTCGCGGTGAATACGTTCTCGGGTCTTGTACACACCGCCCGTCACACCACGAGAGTTGGTTGCACCTAAAGTAGCAGGCCTAACCATTTATGGAGGGATGTTCCTAAGGTGTGATTAGCGATTGGGGTGAAGTCGTAACAAGGTATCCGTACCGGAAGGTGCGGATGGATCACCTCCTTTCTAAGGAGCACTTTATGAGATCAGTTTACTGATCTATATAAAGAATATTTACACGTCTCTTTCTCTATTTATTTGGTAATGTTCTCTTTTTTTTGAGAGAAAATACCAGTTGGACATTGAAAACTATATAGTAATGAAATAATAAATTAACAATTTTATTAGATCTTCAAGTTATGTGAGAGCATAACGATAATTAACGAAGAGTTAGAAATAACTGAACGTAAATTAGATTTCAAAAATTCTAAAAACAAATTAAGCAAAAAATATTAAAATTCTATTTTAATAATAGGTTAAGAAATTAAGGGCGCACGGAGAATGCCTTGGTAGTAAGAGCCGATGAAGGACGTGATAAGCTGCGATAAGCTAAGACAAGCTGCAATTGAGCGTAATAGTCTTAGATTTCCGAATGGGTAAACCTACTAGTTTGAAGAACTAGTGTGGAAACGGGAACCGGATGAACTGAAACATCTAAGTAATCCGAGGAAGAGAAAGTAAAAACGATTCCCTAAGTAGCGGCGAGCGAACGGGGAAGAGCCCAAACCGAACAAGTGTCATAGCATGCAGGCGTTGCTTGTTGGGGGTAGTGGGATACAGAGTAGCAGATCTGCAAAGTCTGCGCTTGACTAACAGAGGTACTAGAATGAACTGGAAAGTTCAACCGTAGAAGGTGATAGTCCTGTATAGGGAACTTATGTTAGCAAGTCACTGTAATCCCAAGTAGCACGGGACACGAGAAACCCTGTGTGAATCAGCGAGGACCATATCTCGTAAGGCTAAATACTCTTACTAACCGATAGTGAATAGTACCGTGAGGGAAAGGTGAAAAGAACCCCGGGAGGGGAGTGAAATAGAACCTGAAACCGTGTGCTTACAAGCGGTCAGAGCAGAGCCTTCGGGCGTGTGATGGCGTGCCTTTTGGAGAATGATCCTGCGAGTTACGATCAATGGCGAGGTTAAGTATAACGGAGCCGAAGGGAAACCGAGTCTGAATAGGGCGAATTAGTCGTTGGTTGTAGACGCGAAACCTGGTGATCTATGCCTGTCCAAGATGAAGCTGTGGTAAGACACAGTGGAGGTCTGAACCCACCGTCGTTGAAAAGCCGGGGGATGAGGTAGGTATAGGGGTGAAAAGCCAATCGAACCAGGAGATAGCTCGTTCTCTCCGAAATGCATTTAGGTGCAGCCTTGATTGTTTAAATATGGGGGTAGAGCACTGAATGGTCTAGCGGGCATATTGCTTAGCGAAATCAATCAAACTCCGAATACCATATTTCAAGAGATCAGGAGTGAGACTATGGGTACTAAGATCCATGGTCAAAAGGGAAACAGCCCAGACCACCAACTAAGGTCCCAAATTATATCTAAGTGGGAAAGGAGGTGGAGATTCTGAAACAACCAGGATGTTGGCTTAGAAGCAGCCATACATTTAAAGAGTGCGTAATAGCTCACTGGTCGAGAGTCTCTGCGCCGACAATGTAACGGGGCTAAGATATAAACCGAAGTTGTGGAGTATACACTATGTGTAGACTGGTAGGAGAGCGTTCCGTAGGCCGTTGAAGGATAAGGGGTAACCCAATCTGGAGGTATCGGAAGTGAGAATGCAGGAATGAGTAGCGAGAAAGAGGGTGAGAATCCCTCTCGCCGGAAAACCAAGGTTTCCAGAGTAAAGCTTGTCTTCTCTGGGTAAGCCGGGACCTAAGCCGAGGCTAGATTGCGTAGGCGAATGGAAAGCAGTTTAATATTACTGCGCCACTATAATTTGTTTGAGAGATGGAGGGACGCAGAAGGGTATGTGCGCAGACTGTTGGATATGTCTGTGTAAGCATGTAGGATGGAACCGCAGGAAAATCCACGGTTTTAGATCTGAGGTGTGATGCGGAGTGTTTGTAATGAACACGAAGGTACAAATCCCACGCTGCCGAGAAAAGCTTCTATTGAGAATTATAGTGCCCGTACCGTAAACCGACACAGGTGGTTAGGATGAGAAATCTAAGGCGTACAGGCTAACTCTCGCTAAGGAACTCTGCAAAATGGCCCCGTAACTTCGGGAGAAGGGGTGCCATTAAAGGTGATAGAAACACGCGTTCTTGAGCTTTTGATGGCCGCAGTGAAGAGATTCGAGCAACTGTTTAGCAAAAACACAGGTCTATGCTAAGCTGAAAGGCGATGTATATGGGCTGACACCTGCCCAGTGCCGGAAGGTTAAGAGGAGGGTTTAGCGACTCAAATTGAAGCCCCGGTGAACGGCGGCCGTAACTATAACGGTCCTAAGGTAGCGAAATTCCTTGTCGGGTAAGTTCCGACCTGCACGAATGGTGTAATGACTCGAATGCTGTCTTGGCGGGAGGCCTGGTGAAATTGTACTACCGGTGAAGATACCGGTTACCTACAGTAGGACGGAAAGACCCCGTGGAGCTTTACTATAGCTTGGTATTGGGTTGAGATGTTATGTGTATAGGATAGTTGGGAGACTGTGAATGTGTGGCGCTAGCTGCATATGAGTCGCTGGTGGAATACCAACCATATAACATTTTGATTCTAATCTGTGATGTGTAATCATGGAGACAGTGCTAGGTGGGTAGTTTGACTGGGGCGGTCGCCTCCGAAAGAGTAACGGAGGCGTTCAAAGGTTCCCTCAGGTTGGATGGAAATCAACCGAAGAGTGCAATGGCATAAGGGAGCTTGACTGTGAGATAGACACATCGAGCAGGTGCGAAAGCAGGACATAGTGATCCGGTGGTTCCGAATGGAAGGGCCATCGCTCAACGGATAAAAGCTACCCCGGGGATAACAGGCTGATTTTGCCCGAGAGTCCATATCGACGGCAAAGTTTGGCACCTCGATGTCGGCTCATCGCATCCTGGGGCTGGAGAAGGTCCCAAGGGTTGGGCTGTTCGCCCATTAAAGCGGTACGTGAGCTGGGTTCAGAACGTCGTGAGACAGTTCGGTCCCTATCCACTGTAGGCGTAAGAATATTGATGAGATCTGTCCTTAGTACGAGAGGACCGGGATGGACAAACCTCTAATGTACCAGTTGTCATGCCAATGGCATAGCTGGGTAGTCACGTTTGGAATGGATAACCGCTGAAAGCATCTAAGCGGGAAGCCAACTCAGAGATAAGTATTCTATCATTGATAAGTCACCTTCGAGACTAGGAGGTTGATAGGTTGGGGGTGTAAGGGCTGTGAAGTCTTTAGCTGACCAATACTAATATGACGAACACTTTACCTAAAGTAAAATTGATTTAGAAGAAAAGAGTTAATTTAGAAAAAACATTATTATATAGTTTTGAATGTTTAACCGTAAAGGTCATCACCAAAACACTAAGATTTATTTAATAAATCAAGGGTTTTGTGATAACAATATTCAATAAGAAAGTAAGCTTGGTAAGAAAAGCTACGGGGGTACACCTGGTCACATTCCGAACCCAGAAGTTAAGTCCGTAAACGCCGAAAGTACTTAGGGGGCAGCCCCTTGGGAGGATAGGAACTTGCCAAGTCTTTCAAAATGCTTCTTTAGCTCAGTTGGTAGAGCGCTCGACTGTTAATCGAGTTGTCACAGGTTCAAGTCCTGTAAGAAGCGCCATTTAACGGAGCATAGCGCAGCCCGGTAGCGCACCTGCCTTGGGAGCAGGGGGTCATAGGTTCGAATCCTATTGTTCCGACCATTTAAATAAAATATACCAAGATACGCGGGAATAGCTCAGTTGGTAGAGCGTCAGCCTTCCAAGCTGAATGTCGCCAGTTCGAACCTGGTTTCCCGCTCCAAAATTTCTTTTTAAAAAAGAGCCTGTAGCTCAGCTGGATAGAGCAACGCCCTTCTAAGGCGTGGGTCAGGGGTTCAAATCCCTTCAGGCTCACCATTTAAACAAATATGGTGGTTGTAGTTCAGTTGGTAGAGCGCCAGTTTGTGGTACTGGTTGTCGCGGGTTCAAGTCCCGTCAGCCACCCCAATAAAAAATATTTATGCGCCACTAGCTCAGCTGGTAGAGCACTCGACTTTTAATCGAGTTGTCACAGGTTCAAACCCTGTGTGGCGCACCATAAAAACAAAATATGCCGCTTTAGCTCATCTGGTAGAGCAACTGACTTGTAATCAGTAGGTGATTGGTTCGACTCCGATAAGCGGCACCACAAATAATTTTTAAGTATGCTCCGTTCGTCTATCGGTTAGGATTCTTGGTTTTCACTCAAGCGGGAGGGGTTCAACTCCCCTACGGAGTACCATATTTAAAAATATTATATGTATACGGTGGGATGTCCGAACTGGCTAAGGAGCCGGTCTTGAAAACCGGTGAACCCGCAAGGGGTCTGGGTTCGAGTCCCAGTCCCATCGCCATACATATATGCCTTGATAGCTCAGTCGGTAGAGCAGAGGACTGAAAATCCTCGTGTCCGTGGTTCGATTCCGCGTCAAGGCACCATTTATGCTCGCATAGCTCAGTTGGGAGAGCACCTGCCTTACAAGCAGGGGGTCACTGGTTCAAGTCCAGTTGTGAGCACCATTTAAAACTTAATATTTATATGGGGGTGTAGCTCAGTTGGTTAGAGTGCCTGCCTGTCACGCAGGATGTCGCGAGTTCGAGTCTCGTCACTCCCGCCATATAAAAATTTTTAAAGTCTCTTTTGAGACTTTTTTTTTATAAAATTATATATATAGCTTTTAAATCAAGTCTTGATCTATGTATATATATAATAATAAAATAGAAAAAACTTAACTCTAATAAAATGAGTTAGTCTTCAAAATAGGTATAACTAAAAGGGGAATTGATAAGTAAACTTTCTATCTAAGTTACCCTCTTTTAGTTTAAAATTAATAATGAACTTATCTATAAAATAATTTTATTTTAAAGGTTTACCTCTTTACTTTATAGTTTTAATATTAAAGAGAGGTTAAAACTATAATAGGGGGGATGGAATAATTAACAATTGTTATTCCAAAACCACTATAGAGAAAGTATAACGACTATTAAACTTTGAAATAGGAGTCTAGAAGCGAGCTTTATTCAACTAGTATGAAAATTTTAAAGTTAACTCTCATACCTCTACTTTGTAACTCGCTGCCATAGAGAAACTGCAGTTCTTTTTGCTAGTATTTTTTAATGCTCGTCTCCTTGAGAGAGACATGGTAAAAATGAAAAAAATTAGGTTATTTAAAAGAATAAGATGACAGATGTGTTATTTTATTTTGAAGGTATTTGTTGCTTATAAAATTTTTTTTTAATAATAACGTATGTGTTTTATTGGTTGCAAGTCAATAAAACTAGTGGTTAAATAGAGGTGTTTAGTTTTTTAGTTGGGGGTTAGAAAATGTTTTGAAAAAATACAATAAAAAAACAAAAAAATCCTTGACGAAAAGCTGTAAACGCGGTATACTTCTTCTTGTGCATCAGAGAAACATCTTTGAAGCCAACAAAAGGACATTAGCAATTAAATAGAGAAAGAAAGTGTAAATTAAAAACTCAATTGTCGTTTAAAACTTTGTTTTAAACAATCGATTAAGGTGTACAGTGGAATGAACCACTATAAAAATAATTATCTTTTAATAGATAGCTAAACTTCATTTATGAAGTTAGGATATAAATTTGAATGTAGAGTTTGATCCTGGCTCAGGATGAACGCTGACAGAATGCTTAACACATGCAAGTCGACTGGAATTCTTCTTCGGAAGATAGTACGGTGGCGGACGGGTGAGTAACGCGTAAAGAATTTGCCCTTCAGACTGGGACAACTAATCGAAAGGTTAGCTAATACCGGATATTATGAGACCTTGGCATCAAGGACTTATGAAAGCTATATGCGCTGAAGGAGAACTTTGCGTTCCATTAGGTAGTTGGTAGGGTAATGGCCTACCAAGCCGACGATGGATAGCCGGCCTGAGAGGGTGAACGGCCACAAGGGGACTGAGACACGGCCCTTACTCCTACGGGAGGCAGCAGTGGGGAATATTGGACAATGGACCAAAAGTCTGATCCAGCAATTCTGTGTGCACGATGAAGGTCTTCGGATTGTAAAGTGCTTTCAGGTGGGAAGAAGAAAGTGACGGTACC